>DASZIU010000154.1:0-2423 GCA_035948815.1 Solirubrobacteraceae bacterium
GTGCAGTTCCCCGGAAATTAGGGCTTCCAGGGCAAGCATTTCCGGCGTTTTTCCGTCTCGCCGTCCTCCCCAGCGGTTAGCCTGCTCGCAGCAACAACACTCAAGAAGGGAGTGGCATGACCAAGAACGAGCTAGCTGAGCGGGTCGCGCAACGCACTGGACTGTCCGCGAGCCAGGCCCGGCAGGTGGTGGAGACGACGCTTGAGACCATCTCCGACGAACTCGCCTCCGGTGGTGAGGTCGCGCTTGCCGGCTTTGGCAAGTTCAGCGTCAGCCACCGGGCTGCCAGGCAGGGCCGCAACCCGTCGACGGGTCAGACGATCCAGATCGGCGCCAGCAAAGCCGCGAAATTCTCGTCGGCGAGCGCGCTGAAGAAGCGCCTGAACTGATCGGCTTCCCTGGAGGTACCGGGTAGTCACCGGCCCGAGGGGCCGGTGGCCGCCTGGATCGCTGACTCAGACGTTCCGCGAGCGGGGATGGCGGGAGAGCCCGTCGTCGGGAACCGGCTCCCACGAGGCGGCTGAATCCACGAACTGCCGGTAGTGCGGGCGGATGCCGGGATCGCCGTCGAGCGCCCCCAGGCGCACGGCGACCTCAGGGTCGGAGAGCGGGTCCCCGCTGAAGAGCGCCGAGCCGCAGCTTCCGCAGAAGAGCTTCGGGCGGCCCCCCTCGGGCTGGTAGGAGCGGAGCTGCTCCGCGCCCTGCAGCAGCTGGAAGCCCTCCTGGGGCACGCGGCCGTTCGCGCTCGAGCCCGTGCCGGTTCGTCTCTGGCAGTGCGTGCAGTGGCAGTAGCCGGCCGAGAGGAAGGGCGAGCTGATCTGGAAGCGAACGGCCCCGCACAGGCACCCTCCCTGCAGTGGCGTCGTCGGCGAGGGTGGCGAGGCAATATGAGCCATCGTCCCTGCATCGTAGGGCGCCTCTGGACATCCGTTCTAGTCCGCGTGAGCTTTGCCGATGCGCGCTGTCACAGTCCTGTCCAGACACCGATAGGCCGCCCAGCAGCGGCGGCCGTGGAGGTCGAGAATGAAACGAATACTGCTTGTGGCAGCGAGTTCCTCGGCGATCGCGCTCGCCTCACCGGCGATCGCCTCGGCGCATCACCATCACGGCAAGCGCCACCACAGCCGCCACAACGCCCGCGTACACGTGCTGGACTTCCGCGCCGCCGCCGCGCCCGCGAGCGCGCCGGCATCGCCCACAACGGGGCCCGTGACGCCGACCAGCAACGAAAACGCCGGAACGGTGACTTCCTTCAAAGAAGGCGTGCTCACGATCACGTTGAACAACGGCAACCAGGTCAGCGGCCAGGTCACCGAACGGACCGACCTTCAGTGCGTGTCCGCAACCCCCTCCGCCGGCGGCGAAGAGAGCGACGACCAGTCGAGCTCAGGTGAGGGCGACCATGGGGCCTCCGGCGAAGGCCAGTCCGACCAGACCGCCCACCAGGACCGCGTGCCAGCTGCGCACGCCGCGTGGAACACCGGCTCCGAGGAAGGCCAGCAGGACGCCGACGACGAAACGCAGAGCGGCAGCTGCACGCCGGCGACGGCGCTCGTCGCGACCACTCCCGTCCGCGAGGCCGAGCTCAGCATCGGCCCCTCGGGTGCTGTCTGGGAGCGAGTCCAGGTCGTCCACTAGCGGTGAGTAGGACTGAAGCTGTCGAGCAGGGGGCCGGCCCGCGGGCCGGCCCCCGCTTCGCCCCGGGCTTGGGAGTCACTCGGAGAAGCGACGCGTGAGCCCGAACCCACTGGCGCGACTCCCACGTCCCCAGTCCGATAAGCGCCTGCTCGAGCTCGCCCGCGAGGGCGACGAGCGCGCGTTCGAGACCGTGGTGCGTCGCTACCGCCGTGCGCTGCTGCGCTACTGCCGCCGGCTCGGCCTCTCCGAGCCCCGTGCGGAGGATGCCGTCCAGCAGGCGCTGCTGCAGGCGTGGCTGGCGATCGAGCGGGGCAGAGACGTGCACGCGCCGAAGGCGTGGCTCTATCGAGCGGTCCACAACAGCGCCGTGACCGTCCTGCGCAGCTCGCCGAGCGAGCTCGTTGCCGAGCAGGACCGTGCGCGCCTCGGTCTCGCGCCTTCTGCCGAGTCGGATTTCGAGCGCCGCCTCGCCCTGCGGGAGACGCTGGGCGACCTCGCCGCGCTTCCCGAAATGCAGCGGGAGGCGATCCTCCTGACGGCCGTCGACGGCCGCTCACACGAGGAGGCAGCGAGCGCGCTCGGCGTGAGCGACGGCGCCGTTCGCGGCCTGATCTATCGCGCCCGCGCGACGCTGCGGGGCGCCGCTGCCGCCGTCCTGCCCGCGCCGGCGCTCGCGTGGGCCGGCGGCTGGCTCGGCAGGCTTGCCCCAGCCGGCGACAGGCTTGCTCAGACGTCGGCTCCCGCGGGTGGGGCGGACATGGTCGGAGTCCTCATGAAGGGCGCGG
>DASZIU010000155.1:0-22716 GCA_035948815.1 Solirubrobacteraceae bacterium
CTGATCCACGGTTGAGCGCGCGAGGCAACGACGGCGCGCCGCGGGCGGCGGACGGCTTCTACTTCGACCTTGGGAGCCCGGAGGCATACCTCGCGGCCGAGCGCGTGTTGCAGGCGCTCCCGGGACCGCTCGAGTGGCGCCCGGTGCTCGCGACGCAGCTCGCGGGCGCCGAGCGCCTGGATGCGTCTCGCCGTCAGGCCGAGGAGGAGGAGGTGATGCGCCAAGAGGTTGAGCGCCGGGCGCGCGAGCTCGGGCTCCAGCCGCTGCGCTGGCCCGACCCCTTCCCGTTCGACAGCCGCCTGGCGATGCGCGTCGCCACCTATGCCAAGTCGATCGGGCGCGCCGTCCCGTTCGCGCAGGCCGCGTTCAGACAGGCCTTCGCGGGGGGCCACTCGCTCGAGGACCAGGACGTCGTGCTGATCGCGGCCGCGGCATGCGAGATGCACCCCGCGGCGGTCCTGCGTGGGGCGGAGCTGCGCTCGGTGGCCCACCAGCTGGCCCGGGCGAGCAGCGACGCGGCTGCATCCCAGATAAAAGCCGTCCCCGCGCTAGTCGTCGGCGGCGAGGTGTTCGTCGGAGAGCGAGCCGTCGAGCGGGCGGCCGAGCGGGCACGTGCCCGGGCCGACGCGCCGAGGACAGTCCGATGAGGGCCAAACACGCCTACCGGCTGATCGTGACGCGAGGCGGTCTGACGCCCGCGCCGCTCGCCGACGCGGCACGCGTCGATCACGTGGAGGTCGTCGAGGTCGACAGCGGCGAAGTCGTCCTCTTCTGGGACCGCCCGCCGCAGGCGGCCTCCAAGCTCGCTCGCGCCATGCGCGCCGACCTCGCGCAGCTGGAGGCGGAGGAGTTCATCGCGCGCTGGGCTAACGTGGAGGACTGATGCGCGAACTGCCCGAGCTTGCCGTCTCCCGCGAGTGGCTGGCGACGATGATGCTGATCCGCCGCTTCGAGGAGCGCGCGGGAGAGATGTACGCGCGGGCGAAGATCGGCGGCTTCCTGCACCTCTCGATCGGCGAGGAGGCGACGATCGTCGGCAGTGCCAGGGCGCTGCGCGACAGCGACTACCTGATCTCCACCTACCGCTCCCACGGCCACGCGCTGGTTCGCGGGACGCCACCTGAGAACGTGATGGCCGAGCTCTTCGGCCGCGTCGACGGATGCTCGCACGGACGCGGCGGATCGATGCACATGTTCGATCTCTCGCGCCGCTTCATGGGCGGCTACGGGATCGTCGGCGGCAACCTCCCGATCGCCGCCGGCATCGCGCTCGCGAGCGACTACCGGGAAACCGACGAGGTCACGCTCTGCACGTTCGGCGACGGCGCCTCCAACCAGGGGACCTTCGGCGAGACGCTGAACATCGCCGCGCTGTGGCGGCTGCCCGTCGTGTTCATGGTGACGAACAACCAGTTCGGGATGGGAACCTCGCTGCGCCGCCACTCCGCGGTCACCGACCTCCAACGCAAGGGCGAGAGCCTCGGCGTGCCCGGCATGCGCTGCGACGGGATGGACGTGCTCGACACGCACGCCGTCCTCGGCGAGGCCGTCGAGCGCGTTCGCGAGGAGCGCCGTCCGGTGCTCGTCGAGGCCGTCACCTACCGCTTCCGCGGACACTCGATGGCGGACCCCGAGCAGTACCGCACCAAGGAGGAGGTCGCCGAATGGCGCGCGCGCGATCCGATCGGAGTGTTCGCGCAGCGGCTCATCGACGAGGGCGTGGTCGACGAGGCCGAGCGCGAGCGGATGGACGCGGAGGCGCTCGCGCGCGTGGACGCGGCCGTCGAGTTCGCGGACGCCTCGCCCTTCCCCCCGGCGGACTCCCTCTACGACGACGTCTACGTGCTCGACCCCCAGACCCACGGCTGGTACTCGGTCGAGACCACCCCGCAGCGCCAGGAGAGCTCCGGCGAGGCGGCCGCGGCCGACGCGAGCGAGATCCCGCAGCAGCTCACGCACGCGCTGGCGGCCGGCGAGGACTCCAGCGAGCACGCCGGCGGGGTCGGCGGGGATCCGCAGAGTGGCTGAGCTGCGCTACCGCGACGCGCTGAACGCGGCTCTTCGCGAGGAGCTTCGCCGCGACGAGCGCGTCGTGCTGATCGGCGAGGACATCGGCGTCTTCGGCGGCGCCTTCAAGGTCACGAGCGGCCTGCTCGAGGAGTTCGGCGAGCGGCGCATCCGTGACACGCCGATCTCGGAGAACACGATCGTCGGCCTCGGCGTCGGTGCCGCGATGACGGGCCTGCGGCCGGTCGTCGAGCTGATGACGATCAACTTCTCGCTGCTCGCCTTCGACCAGATCGTCAACCACGCCGCGCACATCCACTACATGTTCGGCGGACAGGCGAGGGTCCCCCTGGTGGTGCGCATGCCCCAGGGCGCGGGCCATCAGCTCGGGCCGACCCACTCGCACTGCCTGGAGGCCCTCTTCCTCCACGTACCCGGCCTGCTCGTCGCCGTCCCCGCGACGCCGGCCGACGCGAAGGGACTGCTGAAGACGGCGATCCGCGACGACAACCCGGTGATCTTCATCGAGCACGAGTCGCTGTATGCAGCACGCGGCGAGGTGCCCGACGGCGAGGACGAGCTCGTCCCATTCGGCGTCGCCCGCACCGTCCGCGAGGGCTCCGACGTGACGATCGTCGGCATCTCCCGCATGGCCCGCACCGCCGAGCGCGCCGCCGAGACGCTGGCCGCCGAGCACGACGTGCACGCGGAGGTGATCGACCCCCGCACGCTGCGCCCGCTCGACCTCGACACGATCCTCGCCTCGGTCCGCAAGACCAACCACTGCGTCATCGTCGAGGAGGGCTGGCCGCACGGCGGCGTCGGCGCGAACCTCGCCGCGCTGATCTCAGAACAGGGCTTCGACGACCTCGACGCGCCGGTCCAGCGCGTCACCGGAGCCGACGTCCCGATGCCCTACTCCAAGCCGCTCGAGGACATCGCATATCCGCACGAGCCCCAGGTGGTCCGCGCCGCGCTAGCCGCGCTCAACCTCGCACCGAGCGCCGACGGGCGCCTGCCGGCCGGCGCCGGCGCCGAGGCACCGGAGGCGCGCTGATGGCAGACGTCGTGATGCCACGCCTCTCCGACACGATGGAGGAGGGGACGATCCTGCGCTGGCTGAAGCGCGACGGCGACGAGGTCGGCCGCGGCGAGGAGCTCGTCGAGATCGAGACCGACAAGGCGACGATGACCTACGAATCCGACCAGGCCGGGGTTCTGGAGATCGTCGCCCCCGAGGGCGACACCCTCCCCGTCGGCGCCCTGATCGCACACGTCGGCGGCTCCGCCGCCGAGACACCCGTCGCTGCGACCGCCGAGCACGACGAAGACGGCGCGGGCTCCGCGGACCGCGGCGTCCCCGCACCTGCCCCCGGCCCTCCCCCCGCCGCCGCGACCGCCGGCAGCGCTCCCGCCGCGACTCGGCCGGAGCCCGCCAGCGCGCCGGACGGCGACGGCGGACGCGTCAAGGCCTCCCCGCTTGCCAGACGCCTCGCCCGCGAGCGGGGGGTCGACCTGCGCGAGCTCGCCGGGAGCGGCCCGGGCGGTCGAATCGTGCGGGCCGACGTGCTCGCCTCGGGGGCTACCGCCGCGGCGCCCGCCCCCGCGCCTGCGCCCGCGCTTGCGCAGGTGTCGACGGCGAAGGGCGAGACGACCGAGGTCGAGCTGACGCGCACCCAGCAGACGATCGCCAGGCGGATGGCCGAGTCCAAGGCAACGATCCCGCACTTCACGCTGCAGGCCGACGTCGACATGGAGGAGTGCGTGGCGCTGCGGGCCGAGCTCAAGCGCATGGCGCAGGCAGGCCCGCTCACGGGGACGCCGGCGGCCGACGCGCCCGCGCCGACCTACAACGACATGGTGGTCAAGGCGAGCGCGCTCGCGCTCAGAGCTCACCCGCGCGCGAACTCGAGCTACCGCGATGGGCGCCTGCAGCTTCACTCGCGCGTCAACATCGGCGTCGCCGTCGCGACCGATCCTGGCGCCCCGCAGGGCGGAGCGCTGATCGTGCCGACGGTCTTCGACGCCGACACCAAGTCCCTCGGCGAGATAGCGCGCGAGACGCGCGCGCTCGCGGGCCGCGTACGCGACGGCTCGATCACGCCACCCGAGCTCGGCGGCGGCACCTTCACCGTCTCGAACCTGGGAATGTTCGGCGTGCACAGCTTCACGGCGATCATCAACCCGCCCCAGGCGGCGATCCTGTCGGTTGGAGCCGTCGAGGAGACGGCGGTCGCTCGCGACGGCGCGCTCGTCGCCCGCCACCGCATGTCGATCACGCTGGCGTGCGACCATCGCATCCTCTACGGAGCGGACGCCGCCGGCCTGCTCGCGCAGATCCGCGAGCTGCTCGAACGGCCGGCGGCTCTCACGCTCTGACGGAAACGTCGCGAGCGCTAGGCTGGTTGCAATAGATGGATGCCAACGACGGCATGCGCGCAGGCGAGCTCTGGGTGTGTCACCTGGGCGCCATCGCCTACCGCGACGCGATCCTGGCGCAGGAGCTGATCCGCGAGCGCACCGAGCAGGGCGAGCTGCCCGACGTGTTGCTGCTGCTCGAGCATCCTCCCGTGTACACGCGCGGCAGGCGCTCGGCCGACGGCGAGCTGCCGTTCGGCGAGGAGTTCTACCGGGCGCGAGGCATCGACCTCGAGGCGACCGATCGCGGCGGCAGGCTGACCTACCACGGCCCCGGCCAGCTCGTCGGCTATCCGATAATGCGCATCGCGGACGTCCACGGCTACCTGCGCACGATGGAAGAGGCGCTGATCGCAGCGCTCGCCGGCGAGGGCATCGCGGCGCGCTCGCGCCGCGATGAGGGGATCGACTACACGGGCGTCTGGGTCGAGGACCGCAAGATCGCCTCGATCGGCGTGCACGTCAGGCGGGGCGTCACGACGCACGGGTTCGCGCTGAACGTCGACCTCGACCTGCGCCCGTTCTCGTGGGTGGTGGCGTGCGGCCTTCCGGAGGTGACGATGACCTCGGTTGCGCGCGAGCTGTCCCCCGGCGCCTCTACCGCGATGCCGTGCGTGCGCCGGCGGGTGGCCTTCGAGTTCTGCCGCGTGCACGGACGCCGCCAGCGCCTCGTCGCGCCGGCGCGGCTCGGGATCGACGCGCCGCCGGCCCCCGCGCCCGCACTCGAGCCCGCGGAGGCGATCGATCCCACGGCGGGAAGCGGCGCGCCCGCCGCGCAGGCGGTCCCCGCGTGAGCGCCACGCGGTCGCGAGCCAAGCCCGGCGGCATGGACGTGCTCAGCGTCCTAGGTCCTGACGTGCGCCCGCTGCGCGAGCGCAAGCCGCCGTGGTTCAAAGTGCCGCCGCCCGGCGGCGAGCGCTACCGGGCCCTGACCGAGATGATCCGCTCGGAGAACCTCCACACCGTCTGCCAGGAGGCCGCCTGCCCGAACGTCGGCGAGTGCTGGGAGCGCGGCACGGCCACGTTCATGATCCTCGGCGACACCTGCACGCGGCGCTGCGGCTTCTGCAACGTCAAGACCGGCAAGCCGACCTGGAACGACCCGCTCGAGCCGGCGCGCGTCGCGCGCTCGATCGCCCGCATGGGGCTGCGACACGCCGTCATCACCTCGGTCGATCGCGACGACCTCCCCGACAAGGGCGCATCGGCCTTCGTGGGCGTGATCCGCCAGGTGCGCCGCCAGGCGCCCGGCTGCCAGGTCGAGGTCCTGACGCCCGACTTCCAGGGACAGGAGATGCCGCTGGCGAAGGTGATCGCCGAGCGCCCCGACGTCTTCAACCACAACGTAGAGGTCGTCCCGCGGCTGTACCCGCTCGCCCGCCGCGGGTCGGAGTTCGCGCGCTCGTGCCGCGTGCTGCGCCTCGCGCGTGAGCTCGGCGCCGGCGAGGTCGTGACGAAGTCGGGCCTGATGGTCGGGCTCGGCGAGACCCACGACGAGATGGTCGAGGCCTTCGCAGCGCTGCGTGACAGCGGCGTGCAGGTGCTCACGGTGGGGCAGTACCTGCGCCCCTCCGAGCGCCATCTGCCGGTGGTCCGCTACTGGCACCCCGACGAATTCGCCGAGCTCGAGCGGGCCGCCTATGAGCTCGGCTTCGATCACGTCGCGGCCGGACCCCTCGTGCGCTCCTCCTACCACGCCGACCAGCATGTCCCGCAGGCGCGGGACGGGGTCGGCCCGCTCGCGGCCGTCAGCTAGCTGCTAGTCGGGGGCGGGCCTTCTCGAGCGCCGCAAGCAGCGAGTCGAACGTGTGCTCGTCGTCGTGACGAACACCGTTGACGAAGAAGGTTGGCGTGCCGTTGACTCCACTATGCAGCCCCGTCTCGAAGTCGTCACGGATCCGGCCTGCGTAGACGCGCTCTCGCAGCTCTTTCTCGAACCGCGGCACGTCGAGCCGCAGCCGTCCGGCGAGTCGGTGAAGGCTGTCCCTGGTGGGCGGGTGGCGACTGCGGTAGATGCCCTGATACATCTG
The DNA here is from genome assembly GCA_035948815.1 of Solirubrobacteraceae bacterium. Taxonomy (GTDB): domain Bacteria; phylum Actinomycetota; class Thermoleophilia; order Solirubrobacterales; family Solirubrobacteraceae; genus Palsa-744. The sequence goes on from DASZIU010000155.1 coordinate 6,456, forward strand.
CCAAAACCTGCCCTGTGCCCCAGCCGCCTCGACCGCTTCGGCGGCGATCATTGCCATCGGGTGGGCGTCGACGATCGGAAAGTGACGCTCGACGAAGAGCATTTCGTCACCGAGTCGCTTTCGAAGGCGAGTGACGACTAACGCTGCGGCCTGACATGACGGGCATTCGAAGTCCGTGTACTCGACAAGCTGCAGCGGCGCCTGCGGCGGACCGAGGACACGGTCGCGTGACGGATCGGGTGGAGGCGACAGGACGCCGCCGTCTGAACTCACGCGCCGCCTCCAGGTCGCGAGCCGGGCGAGCAGCTCCGGGTCGCCGCTCTCGGCCACACCTGTAGCTCTGCGGGGAGGCACGTTACGCCCGCGACGGCCGGAGGTCCCGCGCGACCAGCTGCCCACTTCGATCGTCGGGTCTTTGCCCACGTTCCCAACCCCGAACGAGCCAGGTGCGTCACCGCGCGTGTCGCCCCAGGGATGGAAACGAATTTCGGTCCCGGTCTCGGTGAAGTACGCGAACACGACCGCGAGAAACGCGACCACAAAGACCGCCAGGACGATCCAAACGCCACCCGAGAGCGCGGCGACGGGCGCGGTCGAGATCATGACCGTCTGTCCCTCCACGGCTCGAGCTGTGCACGCCAGCCGGTCAGCGGGCTGGCAGCTTGCGCCGCAACCTGGGCGAAGGGGACGGTGATCTCGGTGCTGGGCATCGCGAGGTACTCGCGCAGTAGACCATAGAGCGCGAGCGGCCGAGGAGTCCGCGGCACGGCGTGCGATTTTGCCGCGCGAGACTCGGCGTCCGCCCTGCGGGGGGCGGGTAGGCTCCGCCGAACCCTCGCCCGAGGGCGACTCGAACCGATGTTCCCGCTCAAGGACAACATCCCGAACCAGCGCTTCCCGTTCGTGACCATCGCGCTGGTCGTGATCAACGTCATCGTCTACCTGCTCTCGATCCGAAACGGCGGCAGCTTCTTCGGAGGTCCGAGCACCACGACGGTGGTCCACGACGCGGCGATCCCCTATGACCTCGCCCACCCCGGCAAATACTGCACGGTCGTGCCGGTGCCCGACGAATTCGGGCGCCTGGCGCTGGAATCCAAATGCAGGAACGGCCCCTTCCCGGGCCAGATTCCCACTTGGGAGTCGGTGTTCGCCTCGATGTTCATGCACGGGGGCTTCCTGCACATCGCCGGCAACATGCTGTTCCTCGCGATCTTCGGCCCGAACGTCGAGGGCCCGTTGGGTTACTTCCGCTTCATCCTCTTCTACCTGCTCGGCGGCGTGATCGCGCTCGCCGCCCAGACCGCCGTCGACCCCAACTCGATGGTCCCGACGCTGGGGGCCTCGGGCGCGATCGCGGCCGTCCTCGGCGGCTACATCGTCCTGTATCCGCGTGCGCGGATACTGACCCTCGTGTTCATCATCTTCTTCGTGACGATCATCGAGGTGCCGGCCGTCTTCCTGCTCGGCTTCTGGTTCCTCGAGCAGATCTACTTCGGCGCGGGGGGCCTCGCGCAGCCGACCGGGGGCGGCGGCGGCGTCGCCTACTTCGCCCACGTCGGCGGCTTCCTCTTCGGCCTCGCCGCGATCCGGCTGCTCGTCCGAAGACCTCCATCCGAACCGCCGCGCATCCCTGTCTACTAGGCGCCTGTGTCCCGCGTCCTCGTAGTCCTCGCCGCGCTGGTGTTCATCGCCGGGTTCGCTTTCCTCACCGTCTACTCGATCACAGAACAGGGCGTCACCGTCCTCGGCCTCGTCTCGGTGTTCATTGTCGTGCTGCTCGCGGTGGGAATCATCGGCGCCTTGCGCAATCCTCCCCGTTGAGCGGCGGGCGCTCCCGCCGCTCAGACCGAACGAGATGGATGCGATGAGCGCCGGCCCATTCCTGCCCTTCGACCACGGCCCTCCGGGCGCGCGCCGCCGCCGGCGGCGGTGGCTGGCCGGCGCCGCCCTGGTCTCGTGCCTGCTGCTCGCGGCGGCTGCGGCCGCGCTCCTGGTCTCGGGATCGCCCGCTCGAACCGGGCACGCGCGCGCCGGCCGCGTCGCTTCCGGCGGCCCGGCGCGCCACGCAGCGCAGGCCACGCCGCCCCCCCAGCCGACGCTCTCGCCGGCCGGCCTTCCGCTCGGCACGGCCCCCTTCACCCTCAAAGGCGTCGGCGGCGGCGGGGCCGTCGAGCTCCCGTTTCACAAGCCGCCGCGGGCGGGACTGCTGTTCGACCTCGACGACGGTCGCGTGCTGTGGCAGCGAAACCCGCTCGAGCGCCTGCGCATCGCGAGCCTCACGAAGATGATGACCGCGCTGATGGCCGTCAGGGCCGGCCGCCCCAACGCACGCGTGCTCGTGACGCGGGAGGCGATCGACACGGACGGCTCGAAGGTCGGCGTGCTGCCGCTCGGGCGGCACGTGCCCTTCGAGAGCATGCTCTACGGGCTGCTCCTGCCCTCAGGCAACGACGCGGCGGTCGCGCTCGCGCAGTACCTCGCGGGAAGCGTCGACCGCTTCGTCGCGCGGATGAACGCCGAGGCGGCGAAGCTCGGCCTCGCCTGCAGCCGCTTCGCCTCGCCCTCCGGCTACGTCGATCCTGGCAACTTCTCCTGCACGGTCGACCTGGCCGTGCTCGCGCACCTCGACCTCGCCCAGCCCCGCATCGCGCGGATCACGCGCGCCGCCACGGCGATCCTGCCGTTCCCGATCAAGGGCGGCAAGCTCTACCTCGCCAACAACAACCCGATGCTGATCTATGGCTATCCGGGCACGACGGGGCTGAAGACCGGCTACACGCTCGCCTCCGGGCGCTGCCTCGTCGCGACGGCCGAGCGCAGGGGCGTCCACCTCGGCGTCGTCCTGCTCGACTCGCCCGACCCCGCGACCCAGGCGCGCCGGCTGCTCGACCGCGCATTCGAACGCGTCTACCACCAGCGGCCGGTAGCGGAGCCGCCGATCCCGGCGGGGGCTTGAGGGCGCGGCGCTCGGGGCCCTCGTCAGTTCGGCGGGGCGAGTTCGTTGTCGACCTGCCTCACGCGCCAGTAGTTCTGCTTGTGGTGATTGTCGGGCGAGTCCCGATCCGGGTCGGCTTGTTCGCCCGCATGCTCCAGTTCTACTCGCGCGACCGTGGTCTGGCCGCCGAGGAAGTCCTTGTACCGGACCGCCACCTGGAGCGAGGTGAGCTCTCCGTCGCCCAGCCTCTTGCCTACGCACAAGATCCGCATTGTCTCGCCGGGCGCCACGCGTTCACGGTGGATGTAGGTCGACTTGGGCTCAGCGTCGAGGATCGTCTTGCCGCCGCCACCGGTTCCGCGTAGCTCGGAGTGCCCGCGTTCGATCACGGCGAGCCCGGCGCCGACGTTGCGGAGAGGAACGGCGATGTAGACGCTCGCACCGGCGTGGTCCACGTACGCTCGCCGCCAGTCGGCCTTCTCGACGGTGTGTCCGTCCTTGAAATTGAAGTTGGGATGGCGCTCGGGATCGAGATCGCTTTCCCTGGAGGTGTTCTCGCTGACATCGGTCAGTATCGGCCGACGCATCGCTTCGATCTGGGCGTACGCGGCCTTCGCCTGGTCCTGCGCGGCCCTGACGTGGTCCTGGGCCACGTCGACCTGGTCCTGCGCGGCCTTGGCCTGGTCCTGAGCTGCCCTCGTCTGGTCCTGCGCCGCAGCGACCTGGTCGTGCGCCGCCTCGGCCTGTTTCTGAGCGGCGGTGGCCTGGCCCTGCGCCGCATCGACATGCTCGCGCGCGGAGTTCGCCTGGTCGTGCGCGGCCTTCGCCTGGTCCTGCGCCGCATCGACCTGGCGCAGCGATGCGTCGACCTGCCTCTCGGCCGCGCCGATCACCTTCTGCGCCAATTTGGCCTGGTCCCGGCCCTGGCGGTAGGCGATCCATACGCCGAAGCCCGTCAGGAACACACCGATGGCAAGGACGGAGGTCGCGATCGCCGTGATCACGCCCCAGACGTCGGCGATCACCAAGACGCCTGCATCCCCCATATCCGAATGGTTGCACTCCGGCATCAGGCCTGCCTCGTCGACCCCCCGCGGCCATGCGACGCCCGCTTGCACCGTGGGGTAAGTTTGTTGGCCACTGAGGATTGACTGGCTAGTCAGCCAAAGGAGGAGCCGTGGATCTCGACGACACGCCCGAGCAGGCCGCATATCGCGCCGAGGCGCGCGGCTGGCTGGAGGAGCACAAGTCCGAAGCCCCGGTCCTGAGCGGCCCGGGGGCGCTCGAGGACGAGGACGAGATAATCGCCGCCCGGCGCGCCTGGCAGGGCAAGCTCGCCGAGGGCGGGCTCGCCGGTGTCACGTGGCCGAAGGAGTACGGCGGGCAGGGGCGCGGGCCGATCGAGCAGGTGATCTGCAACCAGGAGATCGCACGGGCGAAAGTGCCGGGAATCCTCGATGCGATCGGCGTCGGGATGCTCGGGCCGACGATCATCGCCCACGGCTCCGACGAGCAGAAGGCCCGCTACCTGGGGCCGATGCTCCACGGCGACGAGGTCTGGTGCCAGATGTTCTCCGAGCCGGCGGCAGGCTCGGACCTGGCAGCGGTGCAGACGCGTGCGCGCCTGCAGGACGACGGCAGCTGGCGGCTGACGGGCCAGAAGGTGTGGACGACGAACGCCCAATTCGCCTCCTACGGGCTGCTGCTCGCTCGCACCGACGCGGACGTGCCCAAGCACAAGGGGCTGACGATGTTCATCGTGCCGATGGACGGCGAGGGCGTGACCGTCCGCGGCCTGCGCCAGATCTCCGGCGAGGCGGAGTTCAACGAGGTCTTCTTCGACGATGTCGCGCTCGATGAGAACGCAGTCGTCGGCGGGGTCGGCAACGGCTGGGGAACGGCCCTGACGACACTGATGTACGAGCGCGTGACGATCGGGCTCGGCGGCGAGGGCATGGGCTACAACTCGACGCGCTTCGCGCTGGCGCTCGCACGCGACGCGCACGCGCGCCGCGACCCCGAGGTGCGCCACCAGCTCGGAGAGATCGCCAGCGAGCTGATCGCGGTCAGGTTCACCGGCTACAGGACGCTGACGGCGCTGCAGCGCGGGCAGATCCCGGGGCCGGAGGCGGGACTCGCGAAGGTCACGATCGTCAACGGCGCGGTGCGCGCGGGCGATCTGATCGCGGACGTGATCGGACCGGAGGCGCTCTCGGAAGACAGCGAGTGGGCCTACATGATCTCCTTCCTGCCCGGGCTGAAGTCGGCCGGGGGCACCGAGGAGATCCTTCGCAACACGATCGGCGAGCGGGTTCTCGGCCTGCCCCCCGAGCCGAGGCTCGACAAGGGCATCCCGTTCTCGGAGCTGCGCTCCAAGGAAGGGGCGCCGGCATGAACCTCGCACTCTCCGACGAGCAAGAGTTCCTGCGCGAGGCCGCGCGCGGTGCGCTGTCGCGCTTCAAGACGCTGGAAGCCGCACGTGAGGCGCTCGACGGCGACGACGCCGCGCTGCCTGACCTGTGGCCGATGGCGCGCGAGGCCGGCTGGCCCGGCCTGTTGATCGACGAGGCGCACGGCGGCGCGGGCCTCGACGCCTTCGACGCGATGCTCGTGCTCGGCGAGTGCGGTCGCGTGCTGGCGGGCATCCCGCTGCTCGGCCACCTCCCGGCGACGGCGATCCTCGGCGATGCGCCGGCTGCGAGCGAGCTGCTCGAGCCCCTGGCCACCGGCGAGCGCCGCGCCGCCTACCTGCCGGCAAGCCCACCGTCCGACCTGCAGGAGCGCTGGACGGTCGATCCGGCGAGCGGAAGCCAACGCGCACCGGCCGCCACGCTCACCGGCGCGGGCGAGCAGGCACGCGTCAGCGGCGAGCTCGCCTGGGTCCCCGACGCTCCCGGGGCCGACCTGCTCGTCGGCGTGGCGCTGCTCGATGGCAGCCCCACGGGGTTCGCGGTAGAGGCCGACGCGACCGGGGTCACGATCGAGGAGACGCGCCGATACGACGCGACGCGCTCACTCGGCCACGTCTCGCTGAAGGACGCCCCGGCGAGGCTGCTGGACGGGCCCGAAGCCTCACTGACCGCCGCCTGGCACATGGCGCAGGCGCTGCTCGCCGCCGAGTCGATCGGCAGCGTCGAGACGGCGCTCGAGGTATCTGTCGCCTATGCAAAGGAGCGCCACACCTTCGGTCGGGCGATCGGCTCCTACCAGGCCGTCAAGCACTCCCTGACCGAGGTCCTGCGACAGCTCGAGAACGGGCGCTCGCTGCTCTACTACGCGGGCTGGGCGCGGAACGGCTCGCCCGGCGAGTTCCCGCTCGCCGCGAGCTGCGCACGCGCGGTCGCGGGCCGGGCGCTCGACAATGCGGCCAGGACGATGATCTCCGTCCACGGCGGCATCGGCGCGACCTGGGAGCACGACGCACCGCTGTACTTCCGCAGGGCGCAGCTCTCGCGGCGGCTGCTCGGGGGCATCGGGGGCGCGACCGACCGGGTTGCCGAGCAGCTGCTGGCGCAGGCGGACGCGGCCTGAGCGGCGCTCAGCGCCGGCGTCCGGCCGAGGCGGCGTAGGCGCGCGCGACGTTCGCGCGCGGCGCCGGCGTGGCGAGCGCGAGCATGACCGGGGCGCCGTAGGCGCCGTGCACGGCCTGCACCATCGCTTCTTCGACGCCGCAGCCGAAGCAGAAGCCGTGCTGGGACCAGCCGATGGCGCGCGCGAGCACCCGGTCGGCGTAGAGCACGCCGGTGGCGTCGTGGCCGTAGTAGTCGTAGGCTGCGGTCCAGGCCCCGACGTCGAGCCCGTAGCTGGCGCCGTCGGCGGACAGCAGATGGGCCGCGGCCATGATCGAGTCGAAGTCGTCGTAGACCGAGGGGTGCGCGGCCGTCATGTGGTCGTATGACGGCGGCCGGGAGCCGTAGCGGTAGGAGTCCCGCACGAGGTCCCACGTCGTGACGGGGCCGTTGGTGACGTTGAACTGCATCGGCCCCGCGCAGCAGCGTGCGAAGTTGAGCCCGTGATAGGTGCTCGGGGCGGTCGAGAAGGCGCTCTCCTGCATGTGGATCGAGGCGAGCAGCAGCCAGTTGACGCCGAAGCTGCGCTGGGCGGCCGCATAGATCGGATAGAAGCCTTCCATCCAGCGGGTTGCGATCGCGCTTTCGGGCGCGGCTGCGAGGCGGCGCGCGTCGAGGCTCTGCTGGGCGGCCGTTGGGCGCCCCACGATCGCGGCGCGGGGGGCCCGTGACGCCGGAGCGCCCGCGCCTGCGGCAGCGCTCGACCAGGCCGGCGTGGGGGTCGCCGAGGCGAACAGGATCGGGGGCGCGGCAGGCGCGCTCGTGCGCCCGACGGCGCCGCTGAGGACGGCCGCGAGCGCGGCCACGCCGATCGCGGCGATCGTGCAGGCGAGCAGCCAGGGCCCGCGTTCTGAGGGCGGCCGCGGCGGCGGGGCGGGTAGCGCGGCGGACGGCGGCTTGGGATCGGGGTCGTACATGGGCCGATTAACGCATCGGCGCCGGAGGCGATGCGGTATAGGCTCGCTCCCATGCGCCCGACCGTCGCGCTGACCGTCTCACTGGCGCTCTGCGCATGCACGCTCGCGCTCGCGGCCGGGAGTGCGCGCGCCGCCGCGCCGCTCAGCTCCGCCCAGCAGCGCTACCTGGCGCTGGCGCAGGCCGGGGTCGCCCGGGCCGAGCAGCGCTGGCACGACCGAAGGCTCGGCTGGTACGACGCGCGGCTGCACGACGGCGACCGCTATCCGCTGGCGACGATCTGGGACATCGTGCCGCTGTTCGAGTCCGTGGACGCGATCGCGATCGCTCAGCCGACCCCGGCGAACCGCGCCGCGGTCGCACGCTTCGCCGCCGGCGCCGAGCGCTACCTGAACCGTGGCCTGCGTCCGGTGCCGGGCTTCTCCCCCTATCCGGGCGACCGCGCGGCCTCGACGCAGACGTGGTTCGACGACAACGGCTGGTGGGGTCTGGCCTTCATGAACGCCTACCGGGCGACGGGCACGAGGCGCTATCTCGGCGACGCCGAACGGGCGCTGCGCTACATCGCCGCCGTCGGATGGGATCCGCGCGGCGGCGGCATCTGGTGGAACACGCGCCATCCCTACAAGGCCGGCGAGGCACTCGCCTCGGCGACCTTGCTGGCGACCCTCCTCTACCAGCAGACCCGCTCGCAGCTCGCGCTCGGGCAGGCGCGGCGGTTCCTCGCCTGGGCCAACACGAGCGGGTTCAGCCCCGGGGATGGCCTGTATGCGGCGAGCAACACCGACACCACGCCGATCGACTACATCCAGGGCCCGCTGATCTTTGCGCAGGAGGCCCTCTGTGCGAGCCCGGCGGGCACACCCGCCGACTGCGCGCGCGCCGAGCGGTTGAAGGCGACGGCCCTTGAACGCTTCAACTACCTGCTCGACTTCGCGCCGCAGTTCGACGCGATCTACCTGCAGTGGATGCTCGCGGTCTACTCGCTCGACCACGATCCCGTCCTTTACCGGATGGCGGTCGATAATGCGCGCAACGCGCAGTCACGGGCGCCGAACGGAGAAGGCCTCTACATGCTCTCGTGGAACGGAGAAACGATTCCCTCGATCTACGCCGGGCCGGGGATGCTCCAGACACAGGCCGCGACGACGAGCCTGTTCGCGTGGCTGGCGGTCTACCCGCCGGCTCCCTGAGCGGCGCCCGACTCGGCAGCCGACGGCAGCTCGGCGCGCCGGATTCCCAAGTCAGGCTTGCGGCGGCGGCGGGCCGTGGGTGACGATGCCGAGCTCCCGCTCGACCGCCGCGATGCGCTCGGCCGGCACGCGTGGACCGTCGGCCGGCGCGGGCAGCCATGGCCACTGCGCGGGTTCGCCGAGCGCGCGCATGTACTGCTCGATGCCGGCCGGCGTCGAGAGCACGAGCATCCTGGCCGAGTCGGACTCGACGCGGAACGTGTGGGGAGCGCCCGCCGGCGCGAACACGACCGCGCCCGGCCCGCAGCGTTGCGCGCGGCGAGCGACCCACGACGGAGGATCCTCGCGATCGGCGGCGGCGAGGTCATCCTGCTCGAGCACCCATGCGATCAGCTCTCCGTCCAGCAGGTAGAAGGTCTCGTCCTGCGGGTGGGAGTGGAGCGGCGGGGATGCGCCGCGCGGCGCGACCCCTTCGATCAGCGCGAAGCGTCCGTCGGTCTGCTCTGCGTCGAGCTTAATCCGCATGAACGTGCCCAGGAACCAGAGAGGCTCGATCCGAGACTCAGCGATCTCATGCGCGGGGCTCATCTGCTGTCGCGCTGGGTCAGACCCGCAGCGCCCGGCGCAGCACGCGGTCGAAGGTGTGATCGGGCAACAGCCGCTTCATCAACAGAATCGCCTTCGCTTCGCGGCCGACGAGGTAGCGGGTGCGCATGCGGCGGGCCCTGAGCGCGCGCTCGATCGTCTCCGCGACCTGCTCGGCAGGCATCCCGCGCCTGCCGGTCTCCTCGACGATCCGTTGCATCGCCTTCGGCACGTGGCCGTAATGAGTGCTCAGCTCGGAAGGGACCGTCGCGCTTTCGGCTTCGGCGCGTCCCTTGTCCCAGATCGGGGTCGCGACCGAGCCCGGCTCGATCAGCGCCACCTGTACGCCCGAGCTCGCGAGCTCGATCCGCAGCGCATCGGCGATCGCCTCGACGGCGTGCTTGGAGGCGGCATAGGGTGCGAGGAAGGGCGTCGTCACGCGGCCGCCGATCGAGGAGATGAAGATCACGCGCCCGCCGGCGCGGCGCAGCGCCGGCAGCATCGCCTGGGTGACGAGGACCTGCGCGACCACGTTGACCTCGAGCTGCCGGCGCATGTCCTCTGCGGCGACCAGCTCGAGCGGGCCCCCGACGCCGATGCCTGCGTTGTTGACGAGCGCATCGAGGCCACCTGAGGCGCCGTGCTGCGCGCCGACCTCTGACACGCGCTCTGCCGCCGCCGCGATCTGAGCCGGATCGGTCACGTCGAGGGGCAGCGGGATGATCCGCCCGCCCGCGCCGGGGTCCCCGGCGAGAGCCTCTCCGGCGGCGGGGTCCCGCACGCCGGCGAGGACGGTCCAGCCGGCCCGCGCGAGGCGCAGCGCCGTCGACCGTCCGATGCCGGTCGAGGCCCCGGTGATCAGCGCGAGCGCCACGCGGCGAGCGTAACGGATACGCGCTGCGGCATCTCGGTCGCCGGGAGCGCTCGGCGTGTGTTCGGAGATGAACTCGGTGTCATCCGACCGTTAGGACCGGCTTAAGATCCAGCGCCATATTTCGCGCCTTGCACAAGTCAGTCGCCATGCACGCGGCCGTCGCCCTGATGCTCGCGGTCACGGTGAGCGGCTGTGGAAGCGGCGCCGGCAGCGATTCGAACGCGCGCTTCAGCAGGGTCGCCGAAGCACCTTCGACGCCGGGCAGCTGCAGCGGCACCGTGCTCAAGACGCTGGGGCGGGTGGCGAGGTACATCTACCACCAGGGTCTGGCCGGCGAAAGGCCGCGACTGGCGGTCAGGCGGATCGCGGCATCGAGCAGCCTGCGCGCAGCCGTCGAAAGCGGCAACGCCGCGGCGGCCAGGGACGCGGCCACCGTGCTCCTCGCCCACGGGCCGATGACGAACCTGCGCGTGATGCGCGGCAAGCAGGTGCTCGCGGAGGTGGGAGGCGCGGCGGTGACGCCCCTGCGCGGGACGCTGACGGGCGCTGGAGGCCAGCCGATCGGCAGCTACGTCACCAGCGTCTGGGCCGACGAAGGGCTGATCGCGGAGACCAACGGGGTGACGGGCGGCCGCGTCGCGCTGCGCATGAATGGGCGGAGCGTCGGCGGTTCGCTCGCGCTCGGAGCCGGAGCGCTCCCGGCGCAGGGAACGCTCGTCCACGACCACGTCCGATACCAGTACACGTCATTCGCGGGCGAGGCCTATCCCGCGGGTGCGCTGCGCGTGTACCTGTTCAAGCCGGTCCAGAGGACCTGGGCCTTCTGCGGGCGCACCGACGGAGACACCGCCGTCAACACCCTGAGTCACATTGCGAAGATCATCTACGCGGGGGAGGCCGGCCCGCGGCGCACACTCCCGCAGATCACGCGGATCCAGCAGAGCCAGCCGTTCGTGCGCGCGGTCGCTGCGCGTGACCCGATCGCGACGAAGGCCGCGATCGACTCGCTGCTGACCGAACACGTGGTTCGCCTGCGCGTGCTGGTGGGCGGCAGGGTGCTGGCCGATGTGGGCGGCCCATATGTGCTGGCCCCGGTCACGGCCCCCGTGCTGTCGGGGGGCCGCACGGTCGCCAGCATGATCCTCTCGATCCAGGACGACGAGGGCTACCTGCGCCTGCTCAGGCGGCTGGTTGGCCTGCGGATGCTCATGTACGTGAACCCCTCCCACCCGCAGCTCGTGAAGAACAGCCTCGGGCCCGAACCGGGAACGGTCCCCGCGAGCGGGTTCTACGAATACCGAGGGCGCCCCTACCGCGTCTTCACCGTGAACGCCTCGGCCTTCCCCAGCGGCCCGCTCACGATTCGCGTGCTCGTGCCGCTGCCCTACCCCTAGACACCGCCTGCGTCGGCGCGCAGATCAGCGCGCGCCGACGGCGGTCTGGGACTCGTACTTGCCCTTCAGGGACTCGAGCAGCTGCTCGAAGGAGGCGGCGAATTTCTCGACGCCCTCACGCTCGAGCGTCTCGGTCACGTCGTCGTAGTCGACGCCTGCCGCGGCCAGGTCCTCGAAGACGCGCTGCGCCTCCTCCAGGCCGCGCTCGAGCCGGGGCTCGGGGTTGCCATGGTCCTGGTAGGCCATGATCGTCTCCTCGGGCATCGTGTTGACGGTTTCGGGACCGATCAGCTCCTCGACGTACATGGTGTCCGGGTAGGCGGGGTTCTTGGTCGAGGTCGAGGCCCACAGCACGCGCTGCGTCGTGGCGCCCTTGGAAGCGAGGTACTCCCAGCGTCGGCCTTGGAAGGTCTCGCGGTAGTGACGGTAGGCGAGCCTGGCGTTCGCGATCGCGAGCTTGCCCTTCAGCTCGTCGTGGCCGCCGATCTGATCGAGGCGCCTGTCGGCCTCGGTGTCGATGCGGGAGACGAAGAAGCTCGCGACCGAGGCGACCTTGCGCGGGTCACCGCCCTCGGCGACGAGCCGCTCGAGCCCGCGGAGGTAGGACTCGACCACCTCGGCGTAGCGGCGCAGCGAGAAGATCAGCGTGATGTTGACCGAGCGGCCCTCGGCGATCACGTCCTCGATCGCTGCCAGCCCCGGCTTGGTGGCCGGGATCTTGACCAGCAGGTTCGGCTTGTCGACCTCCTCGTGCAGGCGCATCGCCTGGCGGTAGGTCGCGAGCGTCTCGAAGGCGAGCCGCGCGTCGACCTCTAGGGAGACGTATCCGTCCTTGCCCTCGCCGCCGTCCCAGACCGGCCTGAAGACATCGCATGCCTCGCGGATGTCCTGCTCGGCGAGCTCCCAGAAGACCTCCTCGATGTCGAGGCCCCGCGCGGCGAGTTCGTGCAGCTGCTCGTCGTAGGCGCTTGCGCCGGAGGTCATTGCCTTCTCGAAGATCGTCGGGTTCGAGGTGGCGCCGACGACGGCGTAGTCGTCGATCAGCTCCTGCAGATGACCGCCCCTGATCGATTCACGCGAGAGGTAGTCGACCCAGACGCTCTGCCCGAGCGCCGACAGGCGTTGCAGGGGGGGAAGGTCCTCGGCGGGCATCTCGGCCTCCTTCAGTCTCCGGCCCCGGACCCGATCAGCGCTCGGGCGCGGGACGCGATGTTCTCGGCGGTGAAACCGAGCTTCTCCAATACGGTAGTACCGGGCGCCGAGGCGCCGAAGCGGTCGAGGCCGACCACGTCTCCGCCCTCGCCGACCCACTTCCACCAGCTCATGGTGGCGCCCGGCTCGACCGCCAGCCGGGCGGTCACGGCGCGCGGCAGGACCTGCTCGCGGTACTCGTCGGGCTGGGCTTCGAAGAGCTCCATGCAGGGCATCGAGACGACGCGAACCAGCGTCCCCTCCTCGGCGAGCGCGCGGCCGGCCTGCAGCGTTGGGCCCACCTCCGCGCCCGTTGAGATGAGGATCACCTCCGGCTGCGAGGCAGCCTCCGAGGATGGAGCGGCGGGCGCCTCGCCCCCGGCCGAGTCCCAGAGCACGTACGCGCCGCGGGCGACGCCCTCGGCGGGCGCGACCTCGGTTCGGTCGAGGACCGGGATGGCCTGGCGCGAGAGCAGCAGCGCGACGGGCCCGTCCTCGCGCTCGAGCGCGAGGCGCCATGCGAAGCTCGTCTCGTTCGCGTCGGCCGGGCGGACGACCCACAGGCGGGGGATCGCGCGCAGTGCGGAGTAGTGCTCGACGGGCTGGTGGGTGGGGCCGTCCTCGCCGAGGCCGACCGAGTCGTGCGACCAGACCCACAGCACCGGAAGACCCATAAGCGCCGACAGCCGCACGGCCGGACGCATGTAGTCGGAGAAGATCAAGAAGGTCGAGCCGTAGGGCTTGACGATGCCGCCGTGCGCCGAGGCGCCGTTGACGATCGCTCCCATCGCGTGCTCGCGGATGCCGAAGGGGACGTTGCGACCGGTGTGCACGGCGCCGTACTCGCCGGCGCCCTCGAAGACCGTCTTGGTCGACTCGACGAGATCGGCGGCTCCCCCGATCATCGTCGGCGCGTAGTCGTTGAAGGCGGCCATCGCCTTCTGGCCCGCTGCGCGCGTGGCGAGCTTTTCGCCCGCGTCGAATGACGGCAGCGACTCGCGCCAGCCCTCGCGCAGCCGTCCCGCCCACGAGCGATCCCAGTCCGCGACGAGGTCCGGGAACCGCTCGCGCCATGAGGCGAAGCGATCCTCCCACCGGCGCTGGCGCTCGGCGCCTGACTCGCGCAGCGACATGTGCTCGTAGACGTGCGCGTCTACCCAGAAGTGCCTGTCGGGGTCGAAGCCCATGACTTCCTTGGTCGCCCGCACTTCATCCTCGCCGAGCGCCGAGCCGTGGGCCTTGGCGGTGTCGATCGCGTGCGGCGCGGGGTAGGCGATGTGCGAGCGGATCGCGATGAAGGAGGGGCGATCGACTTCATCGCGCGCGGCGGCGATCGCGGCGTGCAGGGCGTCCAGGTCCTCGGAGTCCTCGACCCGCTGCACGTGCCAGCCCTCGGCCTCCATGCGCGCGGTGTGGTTCTCGCGGTCGAAGGACAGCGAGGTCGTGCCGTCGATCGTGATGCGGTTTTCGTCGTAGCAGACGACGAGCTTGCCGAGCGCGAAGTTGCCGGCGATCGAGGCGGCCTCCTGGCTGATCCCCTCCATCATGTCGCCGTCGGAGGCGATCACGTAGGTGTGGTGGTCGAGGATCTCCGAGCCGGGGCGGTTGAAACGCTCGCCGAGGAAGCGCTCGGCCATCGCCATCCCGACCGCGTTGGAGACGCCCTGTCCGAGCGGCCCGGTGGTGACCTCGATGCCGGGCGTGTGAGATCGCTCGGGATGGCCTGGCGTGCGCGATCCCCACTGGCGGAACTGCTGGAGGTCCTCGAGCGTGAGGTCGAAGCCGGTCAGGTGCAGCAGCGCGTACTGCAGGATGCACGCGTGGCCGGCGCTCAGCACGAAGCGGTCGCGGTTGGGCCAGTGCGGGTCCGCCGGGTTCAGGTTCAGGAAGCGCTCATACAGCGTGTAGCCGAGCGGCGCGAGTGCCATCGCGGTGCCCGGGTGTCCCGAGTCGGCCTTCTGGACGGCGTCCATCGCCAGCGCGCGGATCGTGTCGATCGACAGCTTCTGGATGTCGTCGTCGGGCACTGCGCTCGATCCTAGCGGCGTCGGAGCGCTACAGTCCTGCGATCGTGAACGAGCAGTTCTGTGATGTCGGGCGGGGGATCACCCTCTGCTATGAGACCTTCGGGGAAGCGTCGGATCCACCGGCGCTTCTGATCATGGGCCTCGGCACGCAGATGGTCGCCTGGCAGCAGGACTTCTGCGAGCAGCTGGCGGCACGGGGCTTCTACGTCGTTCGCTTCGACAACCGCGACGTCGGGCGCTCGACGCACATGAGCGCGCCCCCGCCGACCGTCGCCCAGCTCCTGCGTCGCTCGCGCACGGCCGCGTCCTACACGCTGGCCGACATGGCCGAGGACTCCGCCGGGCTGCTGCGCGAGCTCGAGCTCTCGCCCGCGCACGTGATCGGCGCGTCGATGGGCGGGATGATCGCCCAGACGCTCGCGGCGCGCGAGCCGGCGAGCGTGCGCTCGCTCGTGTCGATCATGTCCAACACGGGCAGCCGCATCTTCGGCCAGCCCTCGCTGCGCAGCTATGCGCTGCTGCTTCGCCGGGCGCCGAGCGGGCGCGACGCCTACATCGGCCACATCGAGAAGCTGTTCGCGGCGATCGGCTCACCGGGCATCCCCCGCGACCTCGAAGACGTGCGCGCGATCGCCGCGTCGAGCTATGACCGCGACCACGATCCGAACGGTCCCTCGCGCCAGCTCGCGGCGATCGTCGCCTCCGGCAACAGGTCGGCTGAACTGCGCAGGATCACCGCCCCCACGCTCGTCGTCCACGGCAAGGCCGACCGCCTCGTGGCCTACTCCGGCGGGCGCGCGACGGCGCGACTGATACCGGGCGCGAAGATGATGAGCGTCGAGGGGATGGGACACGATCTGCCCCGGGCCCTCTGGCCGCGGCTGATCGCGGCGATCACCGCCAACGCGGCGCGCGCCGACGGGTCGGCACAAGTCGACCCATCCCCACAGGCCCCCCGATCGAGATCTCTCTCTGGCCTGTAGGGATGGGCTAGGCGGCCCCCCGTGGCCACCGTTGTCCTGGCGGCCTCCCCTCAGCCGCCCGGTCCTCGCCGGCTATAGCCTCTGAGGCCGGCCAGCGAATGGGTTCGCGCCGTCGAGCACCAGCGCCCGCGCGACCGCACACGGACCAGCCAATGCAGGTCGTGGCGGCAGTGCGAGCGTCGATAGGGCCAACGGCCGTGCAGTGCGCGCAGCATGCGCTGCTCGTGGCAGAGCATTCTCGTCATGAGCTCGCCTCGAGCGCGTGAGCGGAGTCGGCACCCGGCCACACAGAGGGCAGGGCCGGGCGGGATCCCCGTACTGCGCTTTGGACAACGCCGCCGCTCGATTTGTGCCTGAACGAACCGGCGCGGAGGAGCAGACTTGACCTCTGAGCCGAGCATGAGCATCCCAGCCGAGGAATCAGTCTGTCTCCGTGTTGGCCTCGCATCCTGCTTGACCACCGCATATCCAGGCCCTTCTCTCGTCGCACCGCCCGGCCCAGCGAGTTCCGAGTGCGCGTAGCTTTCGTCTCCCCGGACATATAAACCAGGTTTTACGCAGAATGTCAACCGCGCCTTCGCGGCCCGCGAAG
>DASZIU010000156.1:0-9481 GCA_035948815.1 Solirubrobacteraceae bacterium
GAGCGAATGAACGCGGGGGAAGGGATGGCGTGGTGTCGGGCAATCAGGATCGATGAGGACGGCTCGCCAGCGGAGCCGCTAGAGATCCCCGTGCCGAAGGGGAAGGACGTAGAGGACGCGCTGGACCGGCTGATCGCCGCCCCGGACGAGGGTTAGGAAGCCTCAGCCCGCTCTAGAAGCCGCTCGAACTGAGCCATCCTGGGTTTGACGGAGACGTTGATCTGACCACGGTCTCCTGGAACCCAGGGCGGCTCATCGACCCGCTGGCGTCGCGTTATTACCGAGTTGGCCAGCGCACTCGACGCGGCTTGCGTAGCTGCTCGTCGTACCGATTCAGCAAGTAGGCGATCAGCATCGCTAACAGCGCGGTCGTCACGACATCGAGCAAGTGCCACGTTCCCTCGGTAAGCCAGCTAAACAATGCGAACGCGACGGCACCAGCCACGACCGCCACGAGAATCCGAATGGGCGACCGTCGCTTCATCGGCTCGCCCTTCTTGGGCTCGGGTCCGCTGTTAGAGTCTGTGGCCTCGTCTTCCATCATCGTCCAAGGGTAGTGCCTGGTTCGAGGAGGACGTCCCGGCGCAGTAAGAAGCCGCCGCACCGCGACCCGCTGGCCGACTAGTCAGAGTCCCAGTTTCGACCGCAGCCGTTTCAGCCGGGCGCGGCGCATGCGGCGGGCGTACGTGTCGGGGTCGGGTTCGACCACCGAGTCGAGGAGCCAGCCCTGCAGCGCCTTGAAGACGCCCATTACGATCGAGATCATGCTACGAGGCCGCTCTCAAGAGCAAGCATTCGAACATGGTGGCGCCGATCGCGTTGCCTCTATCGACCCGAGCCATCTTTGCGTCCCTTTTCGAGATCGCTGCCCTTCCGCTGCAGCCAGCGACCGAGCAGCGTCAGCGGTCCGGCAACCACGAGAACGGCGATGGTTGCGAGTAGGAACGCATTGCTCATACCCCACGACTATCCCACAAGCTCTCCGGCTCCTCGGAGCGTCGCAGACGATCAATCCAACAGGACGGTCTAGTTCGCCAACCCCGCGGCTTTGAGAGCTTCCTCGCGGCCTCCCGCATAGAACTCGGCGCGGATGATCCGTCCGTCGCGCACGGTCCAGACCACGGCCGATTGCAGCGCGATCTCCGGAGTGTCCCGCTCGCGCCGACCGTAATCGCAGATGACGGACACGACGCGGTCTCCGAGGTCGATGATCTCCCCTACCTCGGTCCGGTAGCTCGCCCAGGGAGCCAGCCAGTCAAGCCAGCCGGCGCGCAGGCCCTGCAGTCCGTGAGTGACGTCAGGCTCCGCACCCGGGATGTGTTTGACCGCCACGAAATCCTGACCGAGCAACGGCGCCCACGCCTGCATGAGCGTGCCATTCGCGCTGTCGTCGTTCCAGAACGCGATCATGTCGGTATCGGGACGAGGAAGTATCGAGCGGACCAACTCGACGTTCTGCTCTTGCGACATCGCGTTGCCAGTATCCCAGCGGCGAACTCCCGTGGTCGATCCGCCGGCCTTCAGCCGCGCTCATCGTCCCGCGTCGGCCCGGCCCCACCCTCGTCGGCTGGCGCACCTTCGCTCAGCCTCGTCAGTTCCTCTTCGCTGACGCCCTCCCCGGAGCTCAGGATCTCGCGCGCACGAACGAGGTCATCGGCGTCGACATAGACGTACTGGCCACCCGACGTGCCCCATTCAGGGCCGCCGATGGTTCGCTGAGCCACTGCCGAGATGCCGGCCTCGGCGAGCCGTTGGCACATGAGATCCGCCTCGGGCCCGTTCGAGGCCGTCGCTGCCACCTGCAGCGTCGGCTCACCGCGGGGCTGATCCTCAGCCATGACTCAAGAGGATAGGGGCACGCCCGCACGCGGGTTGGCTCGCCCTGATTGGACACGGGACCGCCCCGGAAACTTGCTGGCGGAGGGTTGCCTTGGCCGAAGCGGTCCCGCACCTGGGATGGGACAAGGAAGCGCAACCTATACGCAGCGGGGTGACACGTACACCCCTCTGGACGGATGACCGATGCGGTTGACCTGCCGGTCATCGGGCGTATCTGCAGTGGATCAGACCCACGGAGCTGCGCAGGTCCCGATGCTCGCATCGACGTTCATAGCGGCCGAGACGAGCGCGACGGCATCGATCGTGCTGTATTCGGCTGGCTTTGCGCTCGAGGTCCTCGGCGGCCTGCTGATCGCCCTCGAGATCCGCAGGGACGTCCAGGAGACACGGCGGGTCGCCGCGGACGTCGCCTGGGAAAGGATCGATGCGCTGCCGGCATTCGTCGGCGAGTGCCTGCCCAAGCGGCTATGGCCATTCGCCGTCGCGCTGCTGCTGATCCTGCTCGGGGCCGCGGCGGGGCTCGTGGCGAACATCCTCGCCGTCTGACGAGCGTCCACAATGCTCGCGGTCGTTGACGTGGAGTGCCACAACAGGCAGAATCGACTCGGATGGCAAACCAGGACCGCTTGACAGCGCTCGACACGACGTTCCTCCACCTCGAGGACCACTCGACGGCCCACATGCACGTCGCGAGCGTGATGGTCTTCGAAGGCAGGGCCCCCAGCCCCGACGAGCTGGTCGAACACGTCGTGAGCCGCCTGCATCTCGTCCCGCGCTACCGCCAGCGCCTCGCCTACGTGCCGTTCGACCAGGGTCGCCCCATATGGACCGACGACCCGCATTTCAACCCGCGCTACCACATCCGGCACACCGCGCTGCCGCGGCCGGCGGACGACGCCGCGCTGAAGCGCCTCGCCGGTCGCCTCTTCTCGCAGCGCCTGGATCGCTCCAAGCCGTTGTGGGAGATCTGGCTCGTGCAGAACCTCTCGGGCGGGCGCTTCGCGCTGATCGCCAAGACTCACCACGCGCTCGTCGACGGGATCTCCGGCGTGGACATCACGACCGTGCTGTTCGACGCGGCGCGCGAGCCCGCGCCCATCCCGGGACCCTCCTCGCCGTGGGTCGCAAAGCCGCTCCCCGGATCGGCGAAGCTGCTCGGGGAGGCGCTGATCGAGCGTGCCACGATTCCCGGCGAGATGGTGCGCGGGGCGCGCAGGCTGCTGCGGGCGCCCCGGCGGGCCGCCGCGCAGGTCAAGGAGGGACTCGTGAGCATCGGCGCGACTACGCTCGCGGGCATCAACACTCCCGCGCCGCCGACGCCGTTCAACGTCGACATAGGGCCCCACCGTCGCTACACCTTCCTCGACGCGGATCTCGCCGAGTTCAAGGCCATCAAGGACTCCCTCGGCGGCACGCTCAACGACGTCGTGCTCGCATCGGTGACGCTCGCGCTCGGCCGCTACCTGCGCGCCCACGACTACGAGACCGAGGGCGTCGTGCTGAAGGCGATGGTGCCCGTGTCCGTGCGCTCGAAGTCAGAGCAGGGCGCGCTTGGCAACAAGGTCGCCGCCATGTGGGCGCCGCTGCCGGTCGGGGTCGAAAACCCGGCTGAGTGCCTGCGGCGGATCACCACGGCGATGGAGGATCTGAAGAGATCGGGACAGGCGGTCGGCGCCCAGGTGCTGACGAACCTCGCTGGCTTCGCGCCCCCAACGATCATGAGCCAGGCGGCCCGGCTGCAGGCTCGCCAGCCGTTCTTCAACCTCGTCGTCACGAACGTCCCGGGCCCGCAGTTCCCGCTGTACCTGCTGGGACGCCGCCTGCAGGTGCTCTACCCGGTCGTCCCGCTCGCCCAGCGCCAGGGGCTCGGCCTCGCCGTCCTCAGCTACGACGGTCACCTCGGCTTCGGCCTGCTCGGCGACTACGACGCGCTCCCCGACCTCGAGCGCATCGTCGAGGACCTTCGCCTGTCGATCGCCTCGCTCGCGCGCGCCGCCGGCGTGCGCAGACGCTCGCCCAAGAAAGCCCCGTCTCAGCGCAAACCCGCGCGCCGGACCGAGGCCAATTCCTCGGCGGCCGCCAAGTCCGCACCGGCCGGCTAGCTCCCGGCGCGGTCTCCGCGGCGCCCGCCGTCGGTCGGCCTCGGGGCAGGTGAAGGACGCGAGCAGAGCCGCCGGCCGCGGGAGTGCGACCTGCCTGCAAATACGATCAATGCATGAGACTTGCCCTCTGCCAGATCAACTCGACCGTCGGGGACATCCCCGGCAACCTCGCGCGCATCCGCGAAGGCCTCGCCTCGGCGATCGCGGCGGGCTCCGAGCTGATCCTGTTCCCCGAGCTCGCGCTCACCGGTTATCCGCCCGAGGACCTGCTGCTCCGAGAGCATTTCCTCGCGGACGCGCGCGCGGCGCTCGACGAGCTCGCCGCGGACGTCCACGGCCCGGTCGTGGTCGTCGGGTTCCCCGAACGTGCCGAGGACGTCTACAACGCCGCCGCGGTGCTCGCCGATGGCAGGGTCCATGCCACCTACCGCAAGGTCTACCTCCCGAACTACGGGGTCTTCGACGAGCAGCGCTACTTCCAGGTCGGCACCGGCGGCGCCGTGATCGACCTCGGCTCCGCGCGCATCGGCCTGACCGTCTGCGAGGACATCTGGGAGCCGGGACCGCCCGCGAGCGACGAGGCGCTCGCCGGAGCGACGCTGATCGTGAACATCTCCGCCTCCCCCTACTACGCGGGCAAGGGCGCCGAGCGCGAGCGCATGTTCGCGCAGCGCGCCCGCGACAACCTCGCGTGCGTCGCCTTCTGCGGCCTCGTCGGGGGGCAGGACGAGCTGCTGTTCGACGGCCACTCGTTCGTCGTCGACCACC
Source organism: Solirubrobacteraceae bacterium (assembly GCA_035948815.1). GTDB lineage: Bacteria > Actinomycetota > Thermoleophilia > Solirubrobacterales > Solirubrobacteraceae > Palsa-744. The sequence goes on from DASZIU010000156.1 coordinate 4,710, forward strand.
GGGGCGAGACGATCGCGCGAGCCCTGCAGTTCGAGGAGGACCTCTTGATCTGTGACGTCGATCTCGAGGCCGCCGCCGCCGCCCGCCTCAGGGACTCCGGACACCGCCCGCTGGCGCGGCGAACTCCGGCCCAGGTGGCGGTGCTTCCCGCCCTCGCGGCCCCGGCCGAGGACCGGGACGCCGAGGCCCCGCCCATGCGGCGCCTGGAGACGCCGATCGCACCGCTCGAGGCGGAGGTCTATGCGGCGCTGATGCTCGGGCTGCGTGACTACGTCACCAAGAACGGCTTCGGCGAGGTCCTGCTCGGGCTCTCCGGCGGGATCGACTCGGCGCTCGTGGCGTGCGTGGCCGTCGACGCGCTCGGCTCCGCTCGGGTCAGCGCGGCGATCATGCCCTCCCCGTACTCGTCCTCCTCGACGCAGGGCGACGCCCGCGAGCTCACGCAGAGGCTCGGCATCCGCACGCACGAGCTCCCGATCGCCTCGGTCATGGACTCCTACGCGCAGACGCTCGACGGGGAGTTCACCGGCCTGCCATCGGACCTCACAGAGGAGAACCTCCAGGCGCGCATCCGCGGCAACCTGCTGATGGCGCTCTCGAACAAGTTCGGATGGCTCGTGCTGACGACCGGAAACAAGTCGGAGATGTCGGTCGGCTACACGACCCTCTACGGCGATCTCGCCGGGGGCTTCGCCGTCATCAAGGACGTGCCCAAGACGCTCGTCTACCGCCTCTGCACGTGGCGCAACTCCCCTGCCGCGCTCGCTCGCGGGCTGTCGATCGAGACCCCGATCCCCCCGTCGATCATCGAGCGCGCTCCCTCGGCAGAGCTGCGCCCCGATCAGCGCGACGAGGACTCGCTCCCGCCCTACGAGCTGCTCGACCGCATCCTTCAGGGCTACATCGAGCTCGACCAGAGCCGCGAGCAGCTGATCGCCGAAGGACTTCCGCTCCTCGACGTCGACCGCACGATCCGGCTCGTCGATCTCGCCGAGTACAAGCGCCGCCAGGCGCCCCCGGGGATCAAGATCACCTCCCGCGCCTTCGGTCGCGACCGGCGCATGCCGATCACGAACCGCTACCGCGGCTAGCGGCCGGGCGCCGCCGCACCGTTACGCTCCAGCGCGTGCGCTTCGCAGCCCTCTCGGTCCTGGTGCTCTGCGCCGCCGCCCTCGGCGCCTGCGGCGACACGATTCAGGCGAACCCGATCCCTCACAACATCCTCGAGGGCATGATCTCGAGCCCGTTCCCCGTCTACTGGGCGGGCGGCTCCTTCCAGGGGCTCGCGCTGACCGACGCCTCGCACGATCCGAGCGACGCCTACAGCGTGCAGTACGGGAACTGCCTGCAGGGCGGCCAGGGAGTCTGCGTGGCTCCGCTGCGGATCGTCACCTCGCCCGACAACAGCTTCGCGCCCGGCGAAGCGGCCTCGCGCCACGGGACGCTCGTCCGGGGCGTGGTCGCCGAGGTGGCGGCCGGCGGGCGGACGATCGTGATCCCGACCGGCGGCGTGGTCGTGGACATCTACGCGAGCACGCCCGCGATCGCGGCCGCCGCCGCGCAGACGGTCGTCCCGATCAACGCTCCCGGCGCTCCGCACGGGCCGCTTGCCGCCCGGCTCCCGGACTCCGGCTTCGCCGAGCAGCCGCTCCCCTCCCAGGTCCCGCCGCGCGTGGGGACCCTGCGCTAGCTTGCCGGCGACGGTCGCTCCGCGGGCCATGGCCGCACGGCGATCGTCATGCGGGTGATCGCACACGTCCGGTCCCGGTCGTCGGTGAAGCGCACGTCCCAGACCCAGGTCGTGCGGCCACGGTGCAGCCGCGTGGCGTGAGCGTGCACGGTGCCCTCGGTGATCGGGCGCAGGAAGCTCGTGTTGTTCGAGAGCCCCAGCGCCATCTCCCCCTGCTGACCGACGGCGAAGGCGGTCGCGAGCGAGGCCATCGACTCCGCGATCGACGCATAGACGCCGCCGTGGACGAGGCCCGCCGGCTGCTTGATCTCCTCGCGCACGGCTACCTGGGCGCGCACCTCGGTCTCCGACCACTCGAGCATCTCGAGACCGACCAAGCGGTCGAACCCGCGCTTGGCGAGGTTGAACTGCTCGGGAGTGGGGATGGCCATCGCGGCGCCACGATAACCTAGGTGCCCTCGCTCAGCTCCCCCGCAGATGCGAGCCACGCCACGCTGGCGGACGTTTCAACCACATGAGCCGACTGGAAGCACTGCCCCCCGACCAGCGAGCGACGCTGTCGCTGCTTCTGGGCCAACGCAAGACCTACGCCGAGGTGTCCGCGCTGCTGTCGATCGACGAGCGGACGATCCACGCGCGCGCACAGTCCGCGCTCGCGATGCTCGCGCCGCGCGAGGCGCGCGAGCTGGCCGCCGAGCGACGCGAAGACATCGGCGACTACCTGCTCGGACAGCAGGAGCGAATGGCAGATCGACTCGCGACGCGCGCCTACCTCGGCGCCTCCGAGCCGGCCCGTGCGTGGGCCGGGGCGATCGCCCAGGAGATCGCGCCGCTGGCCTCCTCGCCGCTGCCGGAGATCCCCGCCGCCTCGACCGAGTCATCGGCCGGCGCCGCCGAGCCCCCGGCGCCGAGCTCGTCCCGGCCCGCCGATGGCGCGGGCGCTGCCCCCACTGCCTCGGGCGGCGAGCGCCTGCCGAGCTCGCGGCTCGGCGGAGCGCTGCTGCTCGCGGCGATCGCCGCCGCGGTGGTCATCGCGGTCATCCTGATCACCGACGGAGGTGGGTCGCACGCGGCGAAAACGGCGGCTCGCGCCTCCCAGAAAAAAGGCACGGGCCCGCAGGTCACCCAGCACCTGACGCTCACTTCCCCGCAGCAGGGCAGCAAAACGGTGGGCGTGATGGACATCCTCGCCGAAGGCTCGAGGCGGGCGTTCTTCATCGACGCGGAGAACCTCCCCGAATCGAAAGGCTTCTTCTACGCGCTCTGGCTGTACAACTCGCCGACGAGCCGCAGGCCGCTCAGCTCGAGCCCGCCGGTCGGCTCGACGCACAAACTGCAGGGCGGGGCGCTCCTGCCCTCCGACGCGGGCAACTACCACACGATCCTGCTGACGCGCGAGACCAGCCGCACGCCGACCCAGCCCGGGCCGATCGTGCTGATCGGCCAGTTCAGGCTCGGGGCCTGAGCGGCAGGAGCTTCCCGGGGTTCATGATCCCCGCGGGGTCGAGCTCGGCCTTCAGCGCCTGAAGCGCGGCTACACCGGTGGCGCCCACCTCGCGCGTCATCCAGCCGGCGTGATCCACGCCGACGGCATGGTGGTGGGTGATCGTCCCGCCGCCCTCGACGATCGCGCGGCTCGCCCGTTCCTTGACCGTTCGCCACTGGCCGATCGGATCGTCCTCGAGCATCCGCGCGACGAACGTGAAATAGAGCGACGCGCCGCTCTCGTAGAGGTGCGAGACGTGACAGGACACGAGCCCCGGCGTGCCCTGGTCCTCGAGCGCCTGCGCGATCGCGCACCCGACCTTCGTGTGCAGCGAGCCGAGGTTCGACCACTGCGTCGCCGTCTCGAGCGTCTCGACGAGCAACCCGTGGGTCATCAGCTCGTCGCGCAGGTAGGGGGCCGCGAAGCGGCCCTTCAGCCATGCCTCGCCGGGCGATCGGCCGACCGGCAGGCCGCCTCCGGCGCGGGCCCGCTCGAGCGCCCGGCTGCGACGGAATGAGACCTCCGCGTGCTCGCCCTCGAACCCGAAGATCGCCAGACAGCCGCCCGCATAGCCGCGCAGTCCGAGATATGCCCGTCCCAGCCGCCCCTTCACACCGCCGGTGCCGGCGAGCGCGAGCGACTGGCGCGTCTCGGTCTCATCGGAGAGCCTTGCGACGTCGGGCGCGGCGTGCTCCTGCGCGAGCGAGCGAAGAACGTCGGTGCCGGCGGCGAAGTCCTCGAAGAAGAGGCCCTCGTAGGTCCGCGTCTGCGGGGCGGGGCGTACGCGAAGCTCGAGCTCGCTGATCACCCCCAGCGTCCCCTCGGAGCCGACGAGCAGCTGCCGCAGCGCGGGACCCGCAGCGCTCGCCGGCTGGGCGGCGAGCTCGATCTCGCCGGCCGGCGCGGCGAAGCTCATCCCGAGCACCATCTTCTCGATCGCTCCGTAGCCCGTCGAGGCCTGGCCGGCCGACCGCGTCGCGGCGCAGCCGCCGAGCGAGACGTACTCGTAGGACTGCGGGAAATGCCCGAGCGTCAGCCCCGCTCCGGCCAGCCGCCGCTCGAGCGCCGGCGCGCGAATCCCGGCTCCCACGCGCACGGTCATGGAGGGACGGTCGACCGACGCGAGCTCGGAGATACGGGCCATGTCGAGGGAGATCACGCCGCGCTGCTCGCCGCGAAGCGGCGAGACGCCTCCGACGACGCTCGTGCCGCCGCCGAACGGGACGACGGCGACCGCCGAGGAGGCGCAGAGCTCGAGCACGGCACGCAGCTGCCGGCGGTCGCCGGGGTAGACGACCGCGTCGGGCGCACCCTCCGGCGTGCCTGCTCGCAGGCGGACGAGGTCGGGATATCCCCGGCCCGCCGCATGCTGGACGCGGTCGGCGTGGTCCTCGCGCACCGCATCTGGACCGGCGATCCCGCGCAGCCCATCGAGCGCCGCCGGCGGGAGCTCCGGCGGGGCCAGGCGCACGTTCTCGAGCGCCACGGGCGGATGCGGGCGCCCGGGCAGGCCAATGGTCTGCGCGAGATAGCTCAGAGCGTGAGCGGGCAGCCGCGGCGCCCGGGCTGGATCGCCCCAGCCCCACCAGCGCATTC
>DASZIU010000157.1:0-10942 GCA_035948815.1 Solirubrobacteraceae bacterium
CGCGGTCGCGATCGGGGCCTTCGCCACATCCCAGCTCGTGTTCATCAAGGAGCTCGGCCTCGGCACCGCGCTGGCCGTGCTGATCGACGCCTCGATCATTCGCGCTCTGCTCGTTCCCTCGCTGATGGAGCTACTCGGGAAGTGGAACTGGTGGGCGCCCGCGCCGCTGCGGCGGCTGCGTGCTCGGAACCCGGCTGATCGTGGTCTTGGTCAGACTCAGCCTGCGGCGAGGGTCGCGGACTGACCTCATTGGACGTGGGAACCCACCGATCGCCCTCAGCGCGCAGTCGTCTCAGCCTTCCGTTTCGCTCGGCCGCCCTGTGATGGCGAGACCCAGATTCGAACTGGGGACACCACGATTTTCAGTCGTGTGCTCTACCAACTGAGCTATCTCGCCGCGACGCTCCAGAGCGCCCGGTCCCCAACCTTAGCCGCTCGGACGCGCAGCCGAACCGGGTCAGCCGTGGGCGTGTTCCCACGCTTCCAGATAGGGCAGCGGGTCGATCGGGTGCGAGGCCGGGGAGACGCGCCACCCTCCCGCCCAGATCTCGAAGTGCAGGTGCGGGGTCGTGGCGTCACCGGTCTGACCGGCCTGACACAGCACCTGCCCGGCCGAGACCGCCTGGCCGTCTTGCACGGCCAATGACCCGGCCTGGCAGTGGGCGAACATGAAGTCGAGCTGGGGGGTGTGCTCGACGGCGTAGTAGCCGGCCCCGGCCGCCTGGTAGCTGGCGGTCACGATCGTGCCCGCTAGCGGAGCCACGATCGGGGTGCCTTCGGACGTCAGCACGTCCTGTCCCTGGTGGGTGTGGTTGCTTCGCGGCGCGCCGAACCGGTTTTCCGGGCCCCCGAAGTCGTGGACTCCCGCCACGGGGAAGATCGAACCCCAGGCGGCCGTCTGAGCGGGCGTCGGGACGCCTTCTTCGGTCGCGGCCGGGGGCGGAGCGGGGACCGGTGGCGGCTGAGGCGGCGGTGCCGGCGCAGGCGGAGGCGCGAGCACGGTGAGGGTCGCGACGCCCGAGCTGTGGGCCGTGCGCCGCAGCGTGCCCGAGTGATGGTCGTGGGCGCTCACGCTGAGCCGGTAGACGCCCGCGCTCAGCACGGCCCCCCGCGGCCAGGCGACGGTCAGCGGGCGCCCGGTGCGCACCCACCCGAGCGAGACGGCCAAGACGGTGCGGTGGGTCGAGAGGTTGCTCACCGTGACCTCGCCGGCGACTGTGCTGACGCCGCGCTCGTCGAGTCGGAGCGTCACGCGTGGCGGCCGACCGGCGCGGAGGCTCCGGGGAACGATCAGCTGGCCGACCACCGGCCGCGGAGCTTCGGTCACGCGGGCCGTCACGCCGAATTCCGTCCCGCCGGCCTGCGGGCCGGCCGGGGCAGTCGTGCCGCCCGGCGACCCCGCGTTGCCCGCCGCGGGGGAGGCGAGTGCCAGCAGGACCGCCGCCTGAAAGCAGCACAGAGCAGCCATGCCTATGCGCCTCATGCACTCGCCATCGGACCCCCTACTCTCGCGCTGAAGCCAGGCGCGCGGATCCAGACACCAGGACGACCCCGGGCCTAGACGCGCTCGAATTCCTCGACCAGCGCCTCGTAGGTCTTGCGAAGGCCCTCGGCTATCGGCACCTGGGGCCGCCATCCCAGCTCGCGCCCGGCGAGGCTGATGTCGAGGCGGCTGTGCTGAAGCTCGCCGGGCCGCAGGTCCGCGAGCTGCGGCTCCAGGTCCGATCCAGCCACGCCGCGCAGCTCGTTCCATATCGTCATCACGTCGGTCTCGACGCCGGTCGCGATGTTGTAGGTGCCCCGCTTCCCGGTGGCCGCCATCAACGCCCGGACGACGTCCTCGACGTATACGTAGTCGCGGGTGGGCTTTCCGTGGCCGTACAGTTTCGGCGAGCGCCCCTCGTACAGGTGGCTGGTGAAGATCGCGACGACGCCGGCCTCGCCGTGGGGGTTCTGGCGCGGGCCGTAGACGTTCCCGAGCCGACAGACCGCATGGGGAATGTCCGAGGAGAGCGACCAGGTCTTGACGTAGGACTCGCCGGCCCACTTCGAGGCGCCGTAGGGAGACAGCGGGGAGGGAATACGCTCCTCGTTGGTGGGCATCGGCGCGTCGTCCCCGTAGAGGGCGCCGCCCGTCGATGTGAAGACCACGGGAGCGCCCGAGCCTCGCGCCGCCTCGACGACGTTGAGCGTGCCCTTGACGTTCACGTCGCAGTCGCGGCCCGGATTCTCTACCGAGGCGACGACGCTCGCCTGCGCAGCGAGGTGGAAGATCTGATCCGGCCTCACCTCCTCGACGACCGCCAGCAGCGCGGGGTAGTCGACGATGTCGAGCTCGCGAAGCTCCGCCTCGGCGGCGAGCCGACCTGCGTCGCCGGTGGAGAGGTCATCGACGACGGTCACCGCGGCGCCTTCGCCGATCAGAGCGTCGACGAGGTGCGAGCCGATGAAGCCTGCGCCGCCGGTGACGATCGCGCGCTTGCTCATCTGCGGCAATCTAGCGGGCGCGGGACGATCGGGAACCCGAAGCCCTACACCGATGCGACGTGCGCGGGCACCGTCGAGAGCACTTCTTCGACGGCTTCGACGGACTCGTCGATCCGTTCGAGCACCTTCATCCCGCTCGGGTCGCGCGGAAGCTCGCCGCCGACCGCCGCCCCGCCCAGCACGATCGGGATGTCCGGGTGGCTCGAGCGGAGCTCGCGCAGCGCGATCTCCACCTCGCTCGCCGTGCCGGCCACCGTCGCCCCCAGCACCAGCAGGTCGGGCGAACGACTCTCGACCATGTTCCTCAGCCGCTCGGCCGAGAGGTCGGTGTCGAAGATCGTCTGGTACCCGGCTGCCGCGAGCTGGTCGTGGACCATCTGCAGGCCCAGGGTGTGCTCGTCGCCCTCGACACCTGCCAGCAGCACGCGCTCGCGCGTGGGCTCGGTGCCGCCGATCATGTAGCGGTAAAGGGTTGCCAGTACTCGGCGTGTGATCCCGGTAGCGCGGTGCTCTCGCTCGACGTCGATCTCTCCGTTCTGGCACAGCACCGCGATGCGCCGCAGCGCAGGCGCGATCACCTCGGCGTGGAGCTTCGTCGGCTCGATCCCGTCTTCGATCGCGGTCGCGATCGCACCCTCGGCCATCTCGGCGTCGCCTCGCTGAAGCGCGGACACATAGGTCTCGAGCGTGCTCTCCACGAGAGCCGTCGGATCGGCACGCATCTGCTCGCGGGCATCCGGGCCGGACTCGCCGAGGACTTCGAGGAAGGCGTCGAGCAGAACCGGGTCGAAGTGGCGGCCTCGCTGTTCGCGCATCATCTGGATCGCATCCTCGACGGAGAACGCCTTGCGATACACACGGTCGCTCGTCAGGGCGTCGAAGACATCGGCGACCGCAACGATCCGGCCCTCGATCGGAATTTCCTCGCCTTTCAGCCCACGCGGATAGCCGGTTCCGTCCCACTTCTCCTGATGGCTGAGGGCGATCGTCGCAGCGAGGTCGAGGATCGATGAGGAGGATCCCCGGACGAGCCTGTGCCCCTCCTCGGCATGCGTCTCGACGATCGCTCGCTCCTCCGGCGTCAGCGGCCCCGGCTTGAGCAGGATCGCGTCCGGGATCGCGACCTTGCCGACGTCGTGAAGCGGCGCCGCGTGCTTCAGCCGCTCGCAGAACTCGGGGTCCATCCCGATGTGCTCTGCCAGCAGCGTCGAGAAGCGCCCGATCCGCTCGATGTGTGCGCCGGTGTCCTCGTCGCGGAACTCGACGGCCATCGAGAGCCGGCGGACGGTCTCGGCCTGCGCGATCTCGAGCTCGGAGAGGGCGCGTTTGAGCTGGGTGGAGCGGCCCTTTATGTCGTCTTCGAGCACGACTCGCTTGCCCTCGCCGAACTGCCAGCCGAAGGTGGCGGCGGCAGCCGCCAGCACGACGACGCATGCGGCAACGGCCACGGGCGCCCCGACCACGATCGCAGCGCACGCCGCGACGAGGGCCAATGCGGCCCATGACAGGAGCATCCACGTTGAGTGTCGACGCGGAGGCGAATCCCCGTCGGCCCGCACACGGTTTGGGGGCCTGCTATTCGACGTTCCGCTCAGTCCATCGATGTTAGTCATGCGGACGGAAGGCAAATCGGCGCTCGTACGTTTGTCCACCCCCGGTCGTGCCGAGCCCACCCCACGTTGGGCGGGCTGCCGGAAGCTGAGTGGGGTAGCGCCGTTCACTGAGGCTCGCGTCCTTGTCCTGTCCCGGGTTCGACTTGCGCGGCGCGGCGCTTGACCCGTGCCATATAGCCCTAGACATATGACCGATCGTCCATATCATCGCCCTGCGCGCAGCTGATTCAGGTTGATCGCGTTCAGCGGAGGCGAGATCGTGACGGCCTGGTTCCATCTGTCGAAGATGATGCGACCCCCGCTCGGCCCGGCCTTCGCGATCTCGAGCGGATATGGCTTGCCCGTGCTGGCCACATAGAGCACCCCGCCCTTGGTGAGGTCCTTGACGGCGATCGCCTGCTGCCCGCCGATCGTGGTGGTCGCCCCCTTGGCCAGCGAGCCGTGCGTCGCAAGCGTCGTGTCAATCAGCTTCCGCAGGTCGGTCAGCGAGGAGATCGAGCTGAATTCGCCGGCGGTCGCGGGGGCCTTCAGCCACTTTCCCTGCAGCAGCTGAGCGGCGGCGGCTCCGCCGATCCGACGATAGAAGGCAGGGGTCCCTTTGATGTAGACCGTCCGACCGAGCGCGATGAGCTCGAAGCTGACCCCGTTCTGCGTGATCCGGCCGCGGCCTCCTGTGCCTGACAGCAGCTGTATGTCAAGCGACAGCGGAGAACCTTCGCTGACCGTGCCCGCGATGTGGACCGACGCCGCTTCGTCGGCCGCTGCCTTCGCCGCGGCCACGATCTCGGCGGGGCTCTTCGAGGCGATGCCGATGGACTTCGAGCCGCTCCCGCCGCAGCCTGCGAGTGCCCCGACGAACAGCGCCAGACCTGCGAGGAGCGAAGCGCGCAGACGCATGCGCGGGAGACTGTACCCGCCGTCTCGGTCGCGTCGACGCATCTGGGACGGCCTGTCGTGACGGCACTACCGCCACGCGCCCTGCCCGTTTGGGCGTCCGTACGCGGCGGCCCGGCGGTATCGTCATCGCTGCGACGAAGAGGAGACGACGATGTTCTCGTGGCTCGCGAAGGCGATCATCACGCGAAACATGGCCCGGCTGCGCGAAGGCGACTACCGGCCCCTGCTGCGCCTCGACGCGAAGAACATCCGCTTCCGATTCCCCGGCGACAGCTCGTGGGCGACCGAGCTCGAGGGCCGCGATGAGCTCGAGCGCTGGCTGCAGCGGTTCGTGGCCGCGGGCCTCAAGATCTACCCTGACGAGGTGATCGCCCAGGGACCGCCCTGGAGCATGACGATATGCGTTCGTGGCACAGACCACCTCGACACCGATGATGGGCGCGTGTACGAGAACCGGTACGTGATCTGGGGCCGCATGGCGTGGGGCCTGTTGCGCGAGTACGAGGTCTACGAGGACACGCAGGCGAGCAAGGCGCTCGACGAGTACCTGGTCCGGCGCGAGGCCGCTGCAACGCAGCTCGCGCACGATCCCCGGGAGGCCGGCACGGCAGACGCCCACTAGTCCTGGGAGCCGCCGCCGCCGTCGTGGGGGCGTGCGGCGCCGTCGTGACCTTCTGACCGACGGCCTTCGCCGCCTGTCTCGGTCGCGGCGGGTGGCGGTGTGCCGGATTCATCGGGGGTCTGCGCGGAGCCGGTCGCGCCGACCAATCCCCCGGCGGCCGCCCTCAGCGCGCCGGCCGCGCTCGCGCCGATCGCCCCGTCGGCGCTCAGCGAGTCGACGGTGCCGATGAACTCGGCGAGATCGTTCGCCGTGGCGCCACCGTCACCTTGCGATATCGCCGCGCCCAGCGACGCGAGCCGTTGCGAGAGCACCGGCGCGTAACGAGGGTCGATCAGGCCCACCCGCTCGTCGGCCAGTATCAGGGCGCTCAGGTCGCGCGTCTGGCCAGGCGGTGACCTCGGCGCGCCCGCCACGGACTGAGCGGCCCGCGCCGGCCCGACGGTGGCGGCGCTCGTGGCGCTCACCGGCCTCGCTGTGGCGGAGGCCGTCGAAGCCGTGCGTGCCCGCGGGCCATGCCCCGTGCCGCCCGAGCCCTGGGCGAGGGCGAGCGCCACCAGCAGCGCGAGCAGGAGCACCGCCGCCACGGGCGCTGCGAACAGCCGCCGACGCTCACGACCCGCGAGCGGTGCGTTGGACCGTGACGCGCCGAGGCGCCGCGATCCCGGCGCCGCGGCGAGAGGCCTCCGCGATCTCCGCGGCATCGCCGCGGGGACCGGGGTTCGCTCCTCGGCTGGCATCGGAGACTCGAGCAGGGCGGCGGCGAGCGCGTCGGCGCGCTGATATCGATCGCCTGGATCCTTGGCGAGGCAGCGCATCACGATTCGGTCGAGCGTCCCGGAGAGCTCGAGACGCCGCCGGGACGGGGGCTCGGGAAGGCGGTTGAGCTGCTGATGGACGAGCGAGGCCGCCGAGTCGGCGATGAACGGTGGCCTCCCGGTCAGCATCTCGTAGAGGACACACCCGAGGCCGTAGATGTCAGAGCGCGCATCTGCCGGCGCGCCCTCGGCCTGCTCGGGCGACAGATAGCCGGCGGTCCCTATCACCAGGTGTGTTCCCGTGAGGGGGCTTGCCGCCACGGCGCGCGCGATCCCGAAGTCAAGGACCTTGACCTGCCCGCCCTCCCCGACCATCACGTTCGCGGGCTTGACATCCCTGTGCACGATCCCGCGCACGTGCGCCGCCGCCAGCGCGCGCGCCACGGCCGCGCCGATCTCGACGGCGCGCCCGATGGCCAGCGGGCCGCCTGTCAGCACCTGTGCGAGTGTCTCGCCGAAGACGCGCTCCATGACGATGAAGCGCGCGCCTTCCTCGACGCCGGTGTCGAAGACGGCCACCACGTTTCGCTGGCTGAGCGAGGCGGCCGCCCTCGCCTCGCGCTCGAAGCGCTCGACGAACAGGCTGTCCTCGGCGAGTGCCGGGGCCGGCACCTTGATCGCGACATCGCGCGCGAGGGTACGGTCGAAGCCCGCGAAGACACTGCTCATACCGCCGCGGCCCAAGAGCCGGCCCAGCTCGTAGCGCCCGACCAGGATGTCGCCTGTTTCAAGCACGCGCAGTTGTGCCCTTTGCCCACGCCAGGTTCGCACTAACCCTTGGACGAGCGATCGGCCCGGCCGTCACGCGCCGCGGCGGGGGAGCCGCAGGAACTGCATCGACCGCCAAGCCGGCCGGAAGCCGAGCCGCGCATACATCCGCTTGGGCCGCCCCTCGTCGTCGGCGCAGATCCAGAGGTCCTCGGCGTCGCCGGCGGCGCGGATCGCAGCAGCAGTCACGGCGCTCCCGAGCCTGCGGCCGCGGTGATCGGGATCCATGTACACCTGTGTGATCTCAGCCGCCGAGCCGACGCGCTCGAGCTGCGCGAAACCCACGGGGACCCCGCGCTCGCTTGCGGCAAAAACGCGCGCGTCGCGGCGCAGCGCCACCTCCCGCGCCTCGGCGCGATGGCCAGACGCGTCCTGGTCGGGGAAGTCCTCGCGCTGCCACGCCACGCGCAGATCCGCGACCGCGTCGTAGGGCACCTCCGCGACGTCGCCGGGCTGGCCCGACGCGGCGAGCGCGCCTTCCTCTTGGCGCATCCAGAGCAGGCGCATGGTGAGCCAGCCGGCGCGCTCGAACCGTCGCCGTAGCCGTTCCGCGGGCTGCGGGAGCTCGAAGTCCACGCGCCGGTGCGCCAGGCCCGCGAGGGCCTCATCGGCGAAGGACGCGAGCTCCTCGAAGTCCATCGGGACGTCGTCTTCGACGCGCACCACGTTGCAGTCGAAGTAGCCGGGATAACGGGTGGCGCGGACGACGGTGCCGTGCGCCCAGGGCCTGATCACGTCGCAGACGGCGGCCTGCGCTGCGTGCTGCCAGGCGCGCGCCCGGGCGGTCCCCTCGCCGGGCTGCTCAGCCGTGCGCACGCCTCGCAGCCTAGTGAGGTCAGCGAGCCTCCTGGCCCGCCATCGCGGCGCAGACCGGCGGCACCGTCCAGGGGCGCTGGACGCGGCTGATCGAAGTTGGACGTTTGGACGATGCGGCTCGCGTCGCCCCGATGAATCCGGGGTGGGGGTCGCGCCACGTCGTCCCGTTCGGGCACCGCCCGGCGAGGCCGTTGTAGACCGGTTCGGGCACTCGGCGGCTGGCGCGCAGCCGACAGCCGGCCTGCACGCCTTCGACGCTTCTGTTGGCGTCCGGACACGCCGACCTGACGGCCATAGTGACTCGGCACGGGGGAAGGACCGCCACATCCGTCGCGACGGCCTGGGGAGACCGCAGGCCCGGCTCGCGTCATATCTCGATCGCAGCCGCGACGGCCTTTACAGCTGCGATCGCGCTTGCAGTCACCTCGGACCCCGCGACGGCGCGGCCGCAGGGAAGAGTGCACCCGCCGCCCTCCTCCCGCGCGTACCCGCCCGAATCCCACCAGCGCTGCGCACAACCCGGGAGCCGCCGGGCAGGCGCGGCCTGCGAACGTGCCCATCGCCGCGAGCACGCCCGCGCCCCGAGGCTCTGGGAGGCGGGGACGGTCCTCTCGTGGACCGCCACCGCCGCCGGCGACCGCTACGTGCTCAGAAGCCGGATCCGCGGGCGCAGCCTGATGGAAGAGGCGGTCATCGGAACCACGAGCGAGCCCACGCCTCGCCCGGGCCTGACCGTCGACTACTGGGTCAGGGCAGCCGGCCGGCACCTGTGGTCGAACCTCGTGTCGGTCTCCTACCCGGCCAGCGCCGGGGAAGCGGCGGGCGTCCAGGCGCGGGAACGCGCACGGCGAGAAGCCGCCCAGAGAGCCGAAGGCGAAGCGCGGGAACGATCCGCACGCGCGGCTGCCGTGGCGAGGGAAACGGCCGAACGGGAAGCCCGCGAACGTGAAGCCAAAGAAAGAGGCCAGCGGGAAGCCGGCGAACGCGAAGCTCGGGAACGGACCGAACGAGAAGCGCGGGAAAGAGTCGAACGGGAAGCCAAAGAACGCGAAGCGCGGGAACACAAAGAACACGAAAGCTCGAAAGAAAGAAAAGAACGCGAAGCCAAAGAAAAATCCGATCGCGAAAAGCACGAACGCGAAGCCAAAGAAAGAGCGGAACGCGAAAAGCACGAACGCGAAGCGCGGGAACGGACCGAACGCGAAGCGAGAGAACGCAAAGAACGGGAAGCCAGAGAAAAAGCAGAACGGGAAGGCAAAGAAGGCGAACGCGAAAAACACGAACGCGAAGCACGCGAAAGGGCCGAACGCGAAGCGCGCGAAAAAGCAGAACGCGAAGCGCGCGAAAAAGCCGAACACGAAGCGCGCGAACGAGCCGAACGCGAAGCCAAAGAAAAGACCGAACGGGAAGTCGCCGAACGGGAAGCCAGAGAACGCGCCGAACGTGAAGCGAGAGAAGGGGCAGAACGCGAAGCTCGTGAAAAAACAGAACGCGAAGCCAAAGAACACGAAAAACCCTTGAACGGAGGGACATTCACGCCGACGATCCTCCCGCGGTCGGGGCCGGAGATCCCGAACACGGGGCGTGGCCTCTACGACTGGCAGGGAGGCACCAGCGGGCTGCCCTCCGGTTGGCCGACGATGGACTACTACATGCGTGACGCGATCGTCTGGAGTCGTGACCTCGAGCCGAGCCAGGGCCACTACCCGTTCCTCGAAAGACCCGGCGTGATCGACGAAGGCCTGGGGCTTGCCGCCGAAAAAGGCGGGCGGCTGCGCTTCCGGATCATGGCGTGGATGCCGGGCTCGACGAACCGGATGCCCTCCTACATCGAAACCGAAAGCTACGGCGGCCAGACGTTCCCGAAGTGGAACAGCGCCTCATGGCTGAATGCCTGGGCGAACCTCTGGAAAGCGCTCGGCACCAAGTACGGCTCGAACCCACGCGTTGGCTGGGTGGACGTCGGCGGCTACGGCGCCTGGGGCGAGGCCCACATGGATGGACTCGGCGGTACGGGCACGCACATCACCACCGAAAACTTCCTGAAAATGGTCGGCGACGTCGTCGCCGCCTTCCCCAAAGCGCACGTCGTCCTGGGGACCTCCGCGGCCGTCAAAAACGAAGCGCCGATCCAGCCGCAGCTGCTTCCCGCCGTGATCAGGGCCTACCCGACCGTCGGCTTCCACTTCGACAACATCGGCGCGAGCGCGCCGAGCAACGGAAACAACCTGCCCTACCTGAAGCTCGGCGGCGCCGCCGAAGACCTCGAAGCCTGGGAAAGGTGGAAGACGGCGCCCGTCATCTCGGAGTGGTGGAACCTGCCGAACGCGACAGTCGCGATGGCGAGGGCGAGCACCCAGGAAATGCACGTCTCGGGCATCGGCTCGGGGAACATCCAGTCGTCGGTGCACTCCGGCCACGAAGGCGAATACCAGGAACTGCTCAAGCTGGCCGGGTTCAGGGACCAGCTCGACCAGGTCGAAGTCTCCGCGCTCGCGGCCGGTCAGCCGGCGAGCTTCGCCGCCACATGGGAGAACGTGAACGTCGCGCCGACGTATGACCCGTGGGAGGTGCGCTATGAGCTGCGCAGCGGGGAAGGCGTCGTCTGGAGCTCGACCTCGAGCTTCGACCTGCGCAGGCTGCTGCCCACGGAAGGCAAACCGATGCGAAGCTCCGACACGTTCACCCTCCCATCGGGCCTGCCCAAAGGCAGCTACACGCTCGCTGTACAGGTGGTGGACCCCACCGGCACAGTCGCGCCCATGCGGCTCGCCGACGCGGGAAGGACCGCTGACGGCGCCTACCCGCTGGGCGCCGTCACCGTCGGCTGAGCCTCAGACCCCTTACTCCCAGCGCGATCTCCTGTCCCAGGCTCTCCTGTTTGTTGGCGCGCGGGAGTCCGTGGCACCCGTCCTCGCGCGTCT
>DASZIU010000158.1:0-5195 GCA_035948815.1 Solirubrobacteraceae bacterium
CCCAGATCCCGAGCGCCCGGTTGCGTTCCGCGCCTTCGGCGAATGTAGTCGTGATGATCGATAGCGCCGCCGGCGAGACGATCGCCGCGCCGAGGCCCTGAACCGCACGCGAGGCGATCAGCCACGCCTCAGACTGGGCAAGGCCGCCGGCGAGCGAGGCGAGCGAGAAGACGACAAGGCCGATCATCAGCATCCGCCTGCGACCGAGGAGGTCGGCGAGGCGTCCGCCAAGCAGCAGGAACCCTCCGAAGGTCAGCGTGTAGGCGTTCACGACCCACGAGAGGTCAACGCGAGAGAAGTGCAGGTGGGCGCCGATCGAAGGGAGCGCGACGTTTACGATCGACGCATCGATCACCACTATGAACTGAGTCATCGCCAAGAGCATCAGAGCGAGGTTCTTGCCTCGCTGTGAACTCAGATCGACGGCCCTACGCGTGCGAGAGCCGGCCCTCGGTGCCTCGCCAGGCTGGGTCTCTGCATTGGTGCTGGTCATCTCACTCTCCTGAGCGTCGGCTGGGCTGATTTCAGCTTTGGCGGAACGCGCGGTGCGATTCCTCTTTAGGACGTCACCGCGTTGGGGGCGGGCTGCCTGGGCTTCGCGGGCTGTGCCTCGGCGAGCAGTGTCGCTATGACCTCGTGTACCTCCTGCGCGAGGTTGGGCTCGCTCAGACGGCCGTTCTCGTCGAAGCGCTCGCCGGCGTTGCCGACGGCGACCTCGCCTTCGGTCACCCGAGCGCCGATCGCGCCGAGGACCTTGCGCAGCTCGGCTTGCGCCCAGACGGCACCGAACACGCCGGAGCTCGCGCCGATCACGGCGACTGGCTTGTAGTGCAGAGGGTTGGTGGCGACGGGGCGCGAAAGCCAGTCGAGCGCGTTCTTCAGCGCGCCCGGGATCGAGGAGTTGTACTCGGGGGTGACGAAGAACACGGCATCGGCGCGCCCGACCGCCTCGCGGATTCGCGAGACGGCCTCGGGAGCTTCCTCGGTGTCGCAGTCCTCGTCATAGGGCGGGATGTCGCGCAGCCCCTGGTAGATCTCGAACTCCGCCCCCTCGGCCTCGAACAGGTCGCCGGCGTGGCGCAGAAGGGCCGTGTTGTGGGAGTCGCGGCGCAGGCTGCCGCTGATACCAAGGACCTGCACCGCGCTACGCCTGCTTTGACAGCTGCAGCTCGGCGGTGATCGTCACCTCGTTGGAGAGCGCCGGTTCGCCGCTCGGCAGCGGGTTGTTCCAGCTGACGCCGAAGGTGTCGCGGTCGACCACGGTCTGGAGTGTCAGACCGAAGCGCTCGCCGCCGTAGGGGTCGGCGATCGGATCTGAGATCTCGCCGGTGATCTCGGCGGTCTCGGTGTGGCCCTTGATCGTGATCTCGCCATCGATCGTGACGCGATCGCCGTCGCGGTTGATCGCCTTGGATGTAAAGGTCAGTTCAGGGTGGGCTTGGGCGTCGAAGAAGTCCGGGCTCTGCAAATGCGCCGCGAGGTTCTCGTCCTTGACCTGAACGGAGGCGACCTTCGCGGAGCCGGTCAGCACGCCATCCGCCACAACGGCGTCGAAGTCGCTGAACGTTCCGTGGAATGAGCCCGCCATGTAGTCGACGGCGAAGCCGATGCTCGAATGGACCTTGTCGACCTGCCACGTGCCGGAAGGTAGTACCTGAGTGTCAACGCTGCTCATTGCTTGCTGCCTCCTTTGATGGTGGATGGGCTGTTGGTGGGAAGTGACCGCCGCTGGCGGCGATCAGGCCTCTGACCTGCGCTTACCCGGTGACGGGGCCCGGATTTGAACCTGCGATCTCTGGGTTATGAGGACGGGTTGCGTTCTGCCTCTCGCTCTCCGGTGACGCGTTCTGCACCGGCGAGATGCACCGACAGGAACTGTCCGGCTCTGTCCAGCGCCGCGACGGCTTCGTCGAGGATCGGGTAATAGGCCTGGAAGACGTGGGGCACCCGAGGGGTGATCTCGAGCGTGACCTCCACGTCGGCGGTGGCGGCTTCTCGCGCGAGGCGGACGGCGTCGTCGAGGAGAACCTCGTGACTTCCGGCCTGGATGATCAGGGGGGGCAGGCCGGACAGGTCCGCGAATATGGGGCTGATGAGGCCGAGAGCGGCGTCTTGTCCCGACGTGTAGTCGGGGATTCGGGCCTGGAGGGCTTGCCGGCTGAGCAGCGGGTCGACCTCCCGCCTGGTGTCGATGGTCGTCCCGGCCAGGGTGAGATCGGCATACGGCGACATGACGAAGGCCGCGGCTGGCGGGGGCAGCCCGTGATCGCGGGCGTTGACCAGGGTGGCGATGGCGAGGCCGCCGCCGGCGGACTCTCCCGCGAAGGCGATGTCCGACGGGGCGATGCCGTTGTGCAGGAGGGCTTCATACGCCGCAAGAGCGTCGTCAACCGCTGCCGGATACGGATGCTCGGGGGCGAGCCGGTAGTCGACGGACATAACCTTGGCGTGCGTCCGCCGGCCGACCTGCGAAGCCAGGTCAGCGGCGAGGAAGGCGTCCCCCATCACGTACACGCCGCCGTGGAAGTAAAGAACAACGTGGCGAGGTTCAATTCCGTCGACTGTGATCTCGGCGGTTGGGACGCCGCCGAGTGCGGCTGCGGTCACGGTCACGTCGGCCGGCAGCGGCTGCGCCGATAGCAACTCTCGGAGCAGCCGCCGTTGCTCGTTGACACCGCTGCCGACGGGGAAGGCTGACTGTCGCAGGATTGCGTCGAGCGTCTCTTGCTGCTCGGTGCTCACGGAGGATCCGCCTCGGTTCTCGTATCCGGTGCGTTCATCGAGACGATCGTGAAAGCGACGAGCCGGCGATCGAATCCCGGAATTCCTTAGTCCGCGACCCGAGTGCCGTCCTCAGTCATGGGCCAGGGCGACGCGACAGGTACTGGGGCGATGCCGGCAAATGAACCGCGGTTGCCGCCCAACCGCGCCGGGGGCGCGGCGGCCGAGAGGCAGGAGCCCCGACGGCGACGGGGCTCAGCGCCCGAGTCATGCCCCGAGCATCGTCCTGAGTCATGCTGTTTGCCGTACATGAGTTCGCCGTCACACCTTCGGATGCTCACGGGGCCGCTGGGAGGACAACTGCTCGGCCGGCAACGCGAGCGCGAGGTGCTCGGCCGCCTGCTCAACTATGCGCGCGGCGGCGACGGCGGGGTCTTGGTGGTGCATGGGGAGCCGGGCGTCGGCAAGACCGCGCTGCTCGAGTGGACGGTCGAGGAGGGGCGGCAGTTCCGGATCCTACGGACCGTCGGGGTTGAGGGGGAGATGGAGCTTCCATTCGCGGCGCTTCAACAGCTGTGCTCGTCGATCCTCGACCGGTCAGAGCGTCTGCCGGGTCCCCAGCGCGATGCGCTTGGCGTCGCCTTCGGGCTGAGTGCCGGACAGGCTCCGAATCCGTTCCTGGTCGGACTGGCGGCCCTCGGGTTGCTGTCTGAGGCTTCGCAGGAGCGGCCGCTCCTGTGTGTCGTCGATGACGCGCAGTGGCTCGATCGTGCGTCGGCACGCGCGCTCGCGTTCGTGGCCCGCCGCCTGGTAGCGGAGAAGATCGCGTTCGTGTTCGCGGCCCGTGAGCTGGGCGACGCGCTCGCGGGATTGCCGGAGCTTCGCGTCGAGCCCTTGGGGCGTCGTGATGCGCGGACGCTGCTGGAGTCGGTCTTGCCCGCTCGGCTGGATGAGACGGTGCTGGATCGGATCGTTGTCGAGACGCGCGGGAATCCGCTCGCCTTGTTGGAGTTGCCGCACGGGCTGACGCCGACGCAGCTCGCGGGCGGGTTCGGGCTACCGGTGGCGGTGCCGCTATCCGCGAGCATCGAGGAGAGCTTCACGCGCCGGCTCGCCAGCCTTCCGGGTGATGCGCGACGCTTGTTGCTCGTGGCGGCGGCCGATCCAGTCGGCGATACTGCACTCGTTTGGCGGGCGGCCCGGCAGCTCGGAATCCCCGAGTCAGTTCTGCAAGCCGACGAAGCCGAAGACCTGTTGGAGCTCGGTCCCAGAGTGGTTTTCCGTCATCCACTCGTTCGCTCGGCCGTCTATCGGGCAGCCGGGCTGAAGGAGCGCCGCGCCGTCCACCGAGCCCTGGCGGAAGTGACCGATCCGCAGACCGACCCGGATCGCCGCGCTTGGCACCGGGCGCAGGCGGCATCAACGCCCGACGAGGACGTCGCCGCAGAGCTCGAGCGTTCCGCTGGACGGGCGCAGGCACGCGGCGGATTGGCGGCCGTCGCTGCGTTCCTCGAGCGCGCCGCCGCGCTCACACCGGAGCCCACGCACCGTGCGCAGCGCTCGCTCGCGGCCGCTGGCGCCAAGCGTGATGCGGGCGATCTGGAGGCTGCGCTCGGGCTGTTAGTAGGCGTCGAGGCCGGGCTGCTCGACGAGCTCGGGCGCGCGCGCGTCGACCTTTTACGCGGCCAGATCGCCTTGGAGCAGCGGCGCGGCGACGAAGCCGGCCGCCTGTTTCTGAGCGCGGCGAGACGCCTCGAGCCACTCGACCCCGAGCTGGCCCGCGAGACGTACCTCGAGGCGCTCGCGGGCGCCATGTCCAGCGACGTTGAAGTCGTCGGCGGTGCGCGGGCGGTCGCGGAGGCCGCGCGGGCGGCGCCAACCGGCATCGCACCGCCTCGGACGGTTGACGTGCTGCTCGACGCGTTCGCGATCCGCTTGACCGACGGATACGCGGCCGCGGCGCCCACGCTGGCTCGGGCTCTCGAGCTTCTGGTCGGGGTCGATGCCGGAGACGAAGATGCCGGTCGGCGGCTGTCGGTCTCCAGCACCAGAAACGGCAACATCGTTGCCCTCGAGCTGTGGGACGACGAGGCCGTGCATCTCCTCGCGACTCGCCAAGTGCAGGTCGCACGCGACGCGGGCGCACTCGTGCACTTGCAGTTCGCGCTCAGCTTCCTGGCCAGGAGCCACATGCTCGCCGGCGACTTGAGTGCGGCGGCTCTGATGATCGACGAAGCCCGGTTGATCGCCGAGGCGACAGGAAATCCAGCGCTCGTGAACGCCCCGATGATTCTCGCGGCCTGGCGCGGCCACGAGGCGCGAGCGTCTGAGCTGATCGAAGCGACGTCGGAGGAAGCCGCCGCACGGCGATGGACATCCAACAACTACGCGAGATCCGTGCTCTACAACGGCCTCGGCCGTCACGACGCTGCGCGCGATGCCGCCTGGGAAGCGTTCCAGCCCGACCCGATCGG
>DASZIU010000159.1:0-28552 GCA_035948815.1 Solirubrobacteraceae bacterium
GCCCCTGAGGTCCGACCGCACCGCGACATAGAGGCCGACCGCCGTCGCGACGACGACGAGCGCCACCGACAGGCTTGCCACCGCCGCGATACGCGTGCGCAGGCTCATCTCCGCCGCTCAGGGCTCGCGCAGCGCGTAGCCTACGCCGCGCACGGTGTGGATCAGGTTTCGGGCGCCCGCGTCCTCGAGCTTGCGTCGCAGGTAGCCGACGTACACGCGCAGCGCGTTTGAGGCCGGGCCGAAGTCGTAGCCCCAGACGCGGTCGTAGATGAAGCTGTGCGTCAGCACGTGTCTCGGATTGATCATCAGCAGCTCGAGCAGCTGGTACTCGGTGCGTGTCAGCTCGACGAAATTCTCGCCCACCCGGGCACCATGACGTGCCGGATCCAGCGTGAGCTCGGCGAACGACGGTGCGTCAGGGTCATCGTCGGGTGCCGTGCGGCGAAGCAGCGCGCGAAGGCGGGCCTTGAGCTCGCCGACGTCGAAGGGCTTGACCATGTAGTCGTCGGCGCCCACGTCCAGGCCGTCGATCCTGTCGGCGACCGCATCGCGGGCGGTCAGCACGAGGATCGGAACGCGGTTGCCCAGGCGCCGGATGCGCCGGCACACCTCCAGGCCGTCGATCCCGGGGAGCCCCAGGTCAAGGACGACCGCGTCGGGGACCGACTGCGCGACGAGCTCGAGCGCATGCTCTCCCGCGTCGGCGAGCTGCAGCTCGTAGCCTCCGAGCGTCAGCGCGCGGCGCAGTGCTTCGCGCACGGCGCGGTCGTCGTCGACCACGAGGATCCTCACGCGGTGGATCCTCGAGCCGCCGTGGCCACGAGCTGCGCCGCGCGCCCGCGGCAGTCGTAGAGCGTGCCAGGGGAGGACCCAGGAGCCGAGGCGGGGCCGGCGACGGACGGTGTGGAGAGACAGGCGCGCGCCACGGCGTTCATCACCGGTCGGGATCCCACGCGGGTGTCGCCCGGGACGCCGCGCCGCCCGAACGCGGCTTCGGCGAGCACCCAGCGGATCTTGCCGGAGCGAACCTCCTGCGCCAGCCAGGACGAGCTGACCTCGCTCTCGCGGCCCGAGAACCCACCGATGCCGGCGACATCGGCGTTCTGGGCGATGATCGCCGCCGCGGCGCTCGACTGGCTGGACACGGCGATCGTCCCGCCGCCGTGCCGGCGCACGTAGGTGAGCACGGCGGCGATCGAGCGCCCGTCGCCGAACGGCCCTCCCACGCGCGGCCCGGCTCCGAGCGGCGCCGCTCCGAACAGGTGCCGCGACGCGGCCCCGGGAAGCGACGGAGCCGCCGGCCCGGCACCCGCCCCGCTCGAGCGCGGCGGGGCCCCAGGTGAGGGAGTCGCGCCGAATAGCGGGGGCCCCGCCGATTCGGGGCCGAGGAGCAGGTGAGCCCCGGCGGAGCCGCGCAGAGCGCCGAAGGGCATGCCGAATCTGCCTCGCGCGAAGCCGCCCGGCCCCGACTCGACGGACGCAGGACCTCCAGAGGGGAAGGTTCCGTTCGCTGGGTGTCCGAGCGTGTCGATCGCCCACGCCGCCGGAGCCAGCAGCAGCGCCGCGGCGCCGGCCGAGGCAGCGAGAAGGCGCAGGCGAGGTGTGGAGAAGACGAGCAGCCCTACCGCCGCGAGCGCCCCCACGGGCAGGAGTGTCGGAGCCAGCCAGTCGAGCTGGCCCGCGTAGTGGCCCTTGATCATGAGCTCGGCGGCGACGCCTCCAGCCACCGCGAGCGGCCCGACGACGCGCCCCTTCACCCGCCCGCGCGCGAGCTCGGCGGCGCCCGCGCCCGCGAGAGCGGCGACGAATGGTGTGAGCAGCGAGACGTAGTAGGGATGGAAGATTCCGCCCGCGACGCTGAGGAGCGCGGCCGTCACGAGGAACGCGCCGCCTACGACGACCAGCCAGCCCGTGCGCGCGTCGCCGCGTCGCAGTCGGGTGGCGGCGAGCATCCCGAGCAGGCTCACGCCCGCGAAGGCGAGCAGCCAGCCGCCCTGCCCCCCGAGGGCCGAGTTCAGGAGGCGGAACACTCCGGGGCTTTCGCCCGACATGCTGCCGCCCGCCGGCACGCCCGCCTGCCCTTCCACCCGGTTGAGCCCGTTGTAGCCGAAGATCAGGGAGAGCACGGTGTTGTCGCTCGTGCCGGCGACCCACGGCCGATCCGCCGCAGGCGTGAGTTCGACGAGCAGCGGCCAGGCGCCGCCGACCGCCACCATCGCCGCGCCGCCGGCGAGGAGCTGTCGAAGCGCGCGCAGCCATCCGCCCGCGCGCGGAGCGATCCACAGCCAGGCCGCCACGATTCCGGGTACGACCGTCAGGGCGACGGCCATCTTCGTCTCGAAGCCGAGGCCCACCATCACGCCGCAGAGCACGATCCAGCGGGTGCGGCCGGTCTCGAGCCCGCGCACGGCGAACCAGACGGCGGCGACGCTGCACAGCAGCAGGAGCGCGTCGGGGTTGTTGTGGCGGAAGATCGCGACGGCGATCGGCGTGGTCGCGAGGGCCACCCCGGCGATGAAGCCACCGAGCCGCCCGAAGCGCCTGCGCACGAGGTCATAGACCAGCGCCACGCTCGCGACCCCCATCAGCGCCTGCGGCACCAGCACGCTCAGCGGGTGGTATCCGAAGAGGCGTACCGAGAGCGCCTGCACCCACAGCGAGAGCGGTGGCTTGTCGACGGTCATCACGCCGCTCGGGTCCATCGAGGCGAACAGGAAGTTGTGCCAGCTCGAGCTCATCGAGCGGGCAGCGGCGCTGTAGTAGTCGTTGGCCCAGCCGTTGCGGCTCAGTGCCCACAGGTCAAGCGCCGCCGCGAGCACGGCGAGCGCGAGCAGCTCGGGTCGGGGCAGCCGCGACGTGAGCGCTCCGATCCGGGTCGCCGCGCCGCCGCGGCTGCGCGCCTCACGCGCGCCGCGCGACCGGCCAGCCGGAACCCCGGGGGCCGACGCCGAGCCCGTCTCCCACGAGATGCTCATGCGCAGAGGATCACGGGCGCCTGTATGAGAAGCGTGAGAGGAACCTCAAGGTTGCATAAGTCAGTCGATCAGCCGCTTGCCGAGCTGCCAGACCGCGAGCCGCCACATCAGGACGGCGAATGCCACCAGCACCGCCAGGTGGCCCAGGTCGGCCGTTCCGAGCCTCCCGAGCGACGCGTCGCGGACCAGCTGGACGCAGTGGTAGAGCGGGTTGAACTCGGCGGCGATGCGCACGCCCGGCGGAAAGTTTGAGATCGGGAAGAAGGTGCCCGCGACGAGGAACAGAGGCGTCAGCACGGCGCTGGTTATGTAGTTGAAGTTGTCGATCGTCTTGGCGACCGCGGCGATGGCGACGCCGAACGCCGCGAACCCGAACCCCGTCACGAAGCAGATTCCCGGCACGAGCAGCATGCCGGGATCGGGCTGCAGTCCGAAGGCCATCGCAACGAGCAGCGGCGCCACGCCATAGATGCCGGCCCGCACGGAGATCCACAGCACCTCGGCGGTGATCAGCTCCTCGACGTCGACCGGGGCGGCGAGAATCGCGTCGTAGGTGCGCTGGAACTGCCAGCGGATGAACGTGTTGAACATGCCGGGGAACGCGGAGGAGAAGAGGACTGCCGTGGCGACCACGCCGGTCGCCACGTACTGGACGTACTTGAGATGGTCGACCGAGTGCACGAGCGCTCCCAGCCCGAGGCCGAAGGCGAGCAGGTAGATGGTCGGCTGGACGATCGAGGAGAAGGTGGTCGCCTTCCAGTAGCGCCCGAAGATCGCGACGTCGCGGCTCATGACGCCGGCGAGCGCGGCCGGTTCGAGCCGCCCGACCCGTTTCGGGGCCTCGGCGGCCGCGACGCGGTAGCCCGGCGCGCTCACTCGATCTCCTCGCCGGTCAGCGCCACGAATGCATCCTCCAGGTTGGCGGGGCGGCGCACGCCCTCGGGCGCCAGCCCGTCGAGCGTCTCGGCACGCATGATCGCGACCGCCGGTCCGCTCCGGCGGCTCGACCAGCCGCTGCTGGCCGCGAGCTGGCTGACCTCAGCGAGACGGTCGGGTGGTCCGTAGACCTCGAGCACCTCGCGGCCGACGTGCGTGAGCACCAGGTCGGACGGCTTGCCCAGCGCCACGATCCGACCTTGGGACATCACCGCGACGGTGTCGGCGAGGCGCTCGGCCTCCTCGATGTAGTGCGTCGACATCAGGACCGTCACGCCGCTCGCACGCAGGTCGTCGATCAGCGACCAGAGCTCCTGGCGGACCTGGGGGTCGAGCCCCACGGTCGGCTCGTCCAGCAGCACCAGCCGGGGACGATGGATCAACCCGCGGGCGATCAGCAGTCGCCTGCGCATGCCGCCGGACAGCTCCTTGACGATCGTCTCCGCCCGGGGGACCAGGTTCGCGAGCTCGAGCGCCTGCTGCACGGCCTGGGCGCGTTCCTCGCCCGGCACGCGATACAGCCTTGCGAAGACGGTGAGGATCTGCCGGCACGTCAGCTCGACGTCGAGGTTGTCGAGCTGCGGTACGACGCCCATCTCGAGCCTCGACTGCTTCGATTCCCGCGGAAGTACGTAGCCGAGCACGGATATCTCACCCTCGTCGGCGAGCGTCTGCGCGGTGAGCATCCTCATCGTCGTCGACTTGCCGGCGCCGTTGGGACCGAGCAGCCCGAAGCAAACGCCCGTCGGCACCTCGAGATCGAGACCGTCGACGGCGACGATGGGCCCAAAGCGCTTGACCACGCCCCGCAGCGAGATCGCCGGCGCGCCGGACGGCGGGCGCCCTGTCTGATCGTTCATCGGCTGCACTCCCGACACTCTAGGTGGAGGTCCTCCGGATGCGGTCCTCGACGCTGTCAGCGTTTGGACAGTCCGAACGGAGGTGTAGTCTCTTTGCAATCCGGCATCGAGCGAACGAAGCGGGGTGGGGGATGAAACGGGTCGCGATCTTTGCTGTCTGCCTGTTGGGGGCCCTCTCGGTGAGCACAGCTGCGACGGCCACCGACGAACTGCCGGAAATCGGCAGGTGCATCAAAGTCGCCGGGGCCGCCTCGCACCGGTACGCCAATGCCGCCTGTACGACCGTAAGCAAAGGTGAAGATGCAGGCAGATACGAATGGGAATCCGGGCCCGGACCGAAACGGGGCTTCACCGCGACGGCTGAAGCGAGCGAGCTCGAAACGGTCGGGAAAGTGAGCATCGACTGCCATGCCGGGAGCGCCCAGGGGGAATTCACAGGTCCGAGATCGGACGAGGCGACGATCACGTTCACGGGGTGCGAATACGGGGCGCCGTCGGGTACCCCCTGTCAGACGCCCGGCTCGAGCCCGGGCGAAATCGTGACCTCCGCCCTGGAAGGGGGAATCGGCTTCGTCAGCGGCGGGGGCACGTCCAAACCCGTCGTCGGCCTGCGGCTCGCTCCCGCGTCGGGAACGCAGTTCGCGGCTGTCGAATGCTCGGGCATCACGGTGACGCTCACCGGCGCCGTGATCGGCGAGCTCACGTCCGGCTCGACCGACCGCATGCTCCTGAGCTCCTCGCTCAAATTCAAAGCTTCGCTGGGCAGGCAGGCCCCGACGCAGCTCGAAAACGGGGCCGTCAGCGTCCTGAGCACGAACAGCGGAACCGAAAGCGAACAAGCGGGCCTCACGGCGACCGAGACAACCACGAGCGAAGAACCGCTCGAGGTGCGCGCCGTCCCGTAGGGGCCTTGGCGAGCGCCGGCGGGAGGCCGACGCCTGCTCAGGCGGCCGCGCGCTCGAAGATCGCCGCGAGCCCCTGTCCGCCGCCGATGCACATCGTCTCGAGCCCGAACCTGGCGTCGCGGCGCCCCATTTCGTGCAGCAGCGTGGCGAGGATCCGTGCCCCCGTCGCTCCGACAGGGTGTCCGAGCGAGATCCCGGACCCGTTCACGTTCACCCGCTCGAGACCGTCGGGAAGGCTCCACTCGCGCAGCACCGCGAGCACCTGCGCCGCAAAAGCCTCGTTCAACTCGATCAGGTCCAGATCGTCCATCGTCAGGCCGGCACGCTCGAGCGCGACCCGTGTCGAAGGCACCGGCCCGATCCCCATCGTCCCCGGCGGGACGCCAGCCACCGCCCAGGACACCAGGCGAGCGAGCGGTCTCAATCCGAGCTCGGCGGCGCGCGCCGGGTGGGTGACGACGCAGACCGCCGCGCCGTCGTTCTGGCCGCTGCTGTTGCCGGCCGTCACGGTCGAGTCCGGGTCGCTCGCCGCCATGATCGCGCGTAGCGCGCTGAGCGCCTCGATGGTCGTGTCGGCGCGTGGGTGCTCGTCGACGTCGACCACCCGCTCGCCGACGGTCACGGGGACGATCTCCTCGGCGAACCGCCCGCTCTCGTGTGCCGCCACCGCGAGCTCGTGGGAGCGCAACGCCAGCTCGTCCTGCTCGGCCCTTCCGATCCCGTATTCGCGCCTCACGTTCTCCGCTGTCTCGAGCATCCCTCCCGGCACGGGATGGCGAATGCCGCCGGCGGTGATGCGCGCGCGGGAGAGGCGATCCTCGAGCTTGGTGCCGCCGCTTCTGACACCCCAGCGCAGCTTGGTCGAATAGAGCTCGGTCTGGCTCATGCTCTCGACCCCGCCGGCGAGCACGAGGTCCGCCGCGCCGGACTGAACCTGCATGCAGCCGTAGATCACGGCTTGGAGCGCCGAGCCGCAACGGCGGTCGACCTGGAGCCCGGGCACCTCCACCGGAAGCCCCGCGTCGAGCGCCGCGACGCGTCCGATCGCCGGGGCCTCGCCGTTGGGGTAGCACTGCCCCATCACGACGTCGTCGACGTCCTCGCCCCTCAAGCCCGTGCGATCGACGATCTCGCGGATCACCGTCGAGGCGAGTGTGGCCGCGTCGACGTCGCGGAAGACTCCCCCGAAGCGCCCGACGGGCGTGCGCAGGGGTTCGCAGATCACAGCCTCGCGCGCCGTCACCTCGCTCACCGTTCCAACCCTACAACAGCTCCAGATCGCCGATCGACAGCGACCACGAGCGCGCCAGCGTCGGGTCGGGGAGGAGTTCCTCGCGCAGCGGGTGGACCGTCAGAGCGCATCCGCGACGGCGGGGGTGAACGAACCCGTGCCGCACGGCCTGCGCGCGAGACCGGAAGCTGCACCTGAGGAAGTCCGCGGGCGCTGCGTCTCTCACCTCGCCCAGGAGACGGGCGACGGAGCGGTGGTCGCGCTCGTCGACCAAGAGCTCGCAGATGTGTGAAACCCAGAACGACCCGTGCCGCCGACACCGGAAGACGGCGGCGGCGCGTGTCGCTCCGCCGCTCTCGACGCGCACCGCTCGGTAGGAGTCGTGGCGATAACGCCAGCGCATATACGCCGGGGTCCGAGCCGTCATCAGCTGCTCGCCTGGCGGTGCGCTGCTCGCAAGCAAGGTCATCCACGCCGGATCGTCGAGCAGCTCCGCGACGGGTGGCGCCTCCACGATCACTCTGGCGGGAGTCCTGGACGCACTCGCGAGCCTGCGGCCGATGGTCCTGGCGGGGCGCGAGGGTCTCAGGAAGTCAGCCAGGACCTCCACCCCCTGTCGCTTGCCCGCCTTGCGGTCACCGACTCGCGCGGCAGCGTTTGGATTGCTCCAGAACAACGCGGCGTCGCTGGGATATTGCGCGGCGCCGCGCACCGCCATCGACACGCCCATTCCGCGGTACTCGGGGAGAACGGCGAGGTCCACTCCGCGCACCGCAGCCACCACCCGGTCGCCTGTTCGAAACTGCCAGCGCATGTCAGCGCCAAACCCGACGACGGCTCCCTCGCGCTCGGCGACCAACATTCTCGAAGGGCCGAACGGGCTCTCGGTGTGCTTCCACCTCAAAAACTCGGCAGGCGTGACCCCCGGCACATCCCGGGGCCACTCACCGAAGGCTCTCACCAGAACGTCGAGGACTTCGGGCTCGTCCCCGACATGAAACGCGCGGCCCGTGACCGCGCGCTGATTCACCGTGCTCGCGGTCGACATCGCGATCGCAGACCATAGACGAAGGTACGCCGCACGCGGCAATTGGTTAGGATGCCCACCAGCGGGATGCGACTCGGTCGTCGGCTGAGACAGCCGATCGGGGGGCCGCGGTGTGCGACCAGGAGGGTCGATGGAGGGAAAGCACGGGAGAGGCAGGCGCCGAGCGGGCGCGTTGGCGGCGCTATCGCTGATCGCGGCGGTTGCCGTGCCGAGCGACTCGGGTGTGGGTGCCAACGTCACGAGCGCGCCCACAAATCTCGCGTGCCAGGCGGTGACCGTCAAGGTGAAGGCCAGGCACTGGGTGTGGGTACGACTCACGAGGAAGGTCCACGGGCGCCGCGTGCTCGTCCGCCGGCACGGAAAACCCGTTTACGTGCACGTCCGCACGCGCTACTTGAAGTCCGTGCGCCGTCGCCATTGCACGACGACTTCGACGCTCCCCTTCACGGCGTCCGCCGCCGTGATCGCATCCGCCGGTCCGTTCGGGCCGCCACCCGCGGTCGCTTCCATCCGCCCGCCCGCCGACATGACGCCTCCCGGTGTGTTCGGCACTCCCCAATTCGGTCAGACGCTGGTCGCCTCGAGCGGCTCCTGGAGCGAAGCGCCCACAGGGTACGCGTATCAATGGCTGCGCTGCGACGCCTCAGGCGGAAGCTGCAGCCCGATCGCAGGCGCGACCGCGGCCACCTACGTCCTTGGCCCCTCCGACGTGGGCGCGGCACTCCGGGTCACGGTCACGGCGTCCAACGCGTCTGGCCCGTCCGCGCCAGTCGCCTCGGCGCCGACCCCGCCCGTAACCGGGGCAGGGCCGGTCCAGCACCTCGAGTACGCCTTCGAAGACGGCCGCGTGTCGGTGTACGACGCCGACCACGGCTATTCGCTGGTGAAGACGATCTCCTTGCCGCAGACGCTTGCGGGCACGCGAGGCGTGACCGTGGCCCCGGCGACGCACATGCTGTTCATCTCCTACGGCGGCGACGGGCTGAACTTCAACGGGTCGGTCCTCGCGTACGACCTGCTCGCCGAACGCGTCGTCTGGACGGTGCACCTGAAGACCGGCATCGACTCGGGGCAGGTCAGCCCGGACGGGAAGTGGATCTACATGCCGACGGGAGAGAACAGCCCCAGCGGCATCTGGAACATCCTCGACACGTCGAACGGCGCCGTCGTCGGGACGATTCAGGGAGGCGCGGCGGCCCACAACACCGTGGCCTCCCACGATGGGCGCTATGTCTACCTCGGCGGGCGCAACTACAATTACCTCGGCGTGTATGACACGGCGACGCGCCAGGTTCACACCGTTGGGCCGCTCGTGAGCGGGGTGCGCCCATTCACCGTGAACGGATCGAACACCCTCGCGTTCACCACGGCCACCGGGTTCGACGGCTTCCAGGTCTCGAGCATCACGAGCGGCAGCGTGCTGTTCACCGTGCAGTTCGCCGCCGTGCCGTCGGGCTTCCGCTTCACAGGACCGAGTCACGGCATCTCGCTCTCGCCCGACGAGAGGCAGTTGTTCGTGATCGACAGCGTCGACAAAGCGGTCCAGGTCTACGACGTCTCGCGCGTCACGGAAGGAGTCGCACCGACGCATATCGACACGGTCCCGGTGACAGGGCTGTCGGGGACCGAGAGCCCGTGTGCGTATGACTGTGGACGTGGGGGTTGGCTGCAACGCTCCGTCGACGGCCGCTTCGTCTACGTCGGGGACTCGGGTGAGGTGATCGAAACCGCGACCCGACGCGTGATCGCAAACCTGCCCGCGCTGCTGAACACCAAGAAGTCGCTCGAGGTCGACTGGTCCCACGGCGTCCCCGTGACCAGCAGCGAGCGCACCGGCGTGGGCGAAGTCGGGTGAACCCCTAGAGCAACTCAAGGTCCCCACGCGAGAGCTGCCACGAGGCCCTCTGGGCCGGGTCCGGCACGAGGTCTCGCCGGAGGGGGAGGGTCATCAGGACAGTTGCCCCCCGCGCTTGCACGAAGCCTGAGCGGGCAGCCTCCCAGGGTGACGAGAAGTTGCAGCTGATGAGGTCCGCCGGACCCGCGTCTGACACTGCGCGCAGCAGGCGCCGCACGGTCGCGCGATCGCCCGGAGCGGCGAACACATCGCACACGTCGGAGACCCAGAAGGACCCGTGCCGACGCGTCCGAACGACAGCCAACCCGCCCTCGCCCGAGTCGATCCAGATCGCCCGGTACTCGTCCAGGCGCCCGTACCTCCAGCGAAGGTAGTCGAGGTCCTTCACCGTCGCCATCCGGCCACCGGACGGCCTTGCTGCCCCGAGCAGAGGCGTAAGCCGCCCGCCCTCGGCGAGTACCTCCGCCGCGCTCGCGGCTTCGAGTTGCAGCGCATCGGGGGAATTCCTTCCTCTTGCGAGCCCCCGGCCGAGCGTCTGCCTCAGTGGTCGCCGAGGCCTGAGGAACCGATCGAGCCTGGCGACGACCTGCATCCCGGCCTTTTCAGCACCTGGACGGTTCTGCTTGTTCGGGTGGCTCCACATCAAGGCGACATCCTCGGGGAATCGCGCGGCACCTCGCATCGCCATCGAGACCCCGAGGCGCCGGTATGCCGGATGGACCGCGAGATCGACGCCGCGCAGCGTGAGGAGCTGCGAGGCGCCCGCGGTGAGAAGCCACGGCATGTAGGCGTGGCATCCGACCAGCGCGCCGTCGGCTTCTGCGACCACCAGCTTCGAGCCGCCGAACGGACCGGCCCTGTGCTTCCAGCGAAAGAACTCCTCGGGCGTCACGCTCCGCACGTCGCGGGGCCAGCGCCCGAAGGCCGCCTGCAGCAGCTCGAGCACGCGGGGCTCGTCGCGCGTCTCGTAGGCTCGAACCGCGATCGCCGCGTCGGCAGGGCTGTCAGGGACCGGCATCGCGACGCGAGAATAGCCGCGCGGCGCACGGACGGTCCCTTCCAGCGGCCTCGCGTCCCCAGAGGGCGAGGAGGGGTCCGACCTAGCGGGACCTTTCATGTCGAACCGACGGGTCGGGCCTCAGGACGACACGAACTGCCCGATTCGGGCAGGCCTTTCAGCCGTCGGATCGACACGGATGTATGACCTCCGGTGCCGTCCGTCCGTCGTTCGTCGAACACCCCCGCCGGGTACGCCCAGAGTGTGCATCCTGGGTGTCATTGACTGCATTGCAAAGGTGACAGCTTCACCACTGCGGCGGCGCTCGACGCGCCTCCTGCAAGTGTGACTGAGTCACTCACGCTCATCACGACAGCAAGACGGGAGATTGTCAAAATGCGACGGTTTGGAGCGCGCAGGGACACCCTGCCACATGCACCATCGACAAGCTACATCGCACACCGGGGAAGCATCGCACCAGACCAGTGTGAGAGCCGCTATGAACCGCGGAACTTCGGTACGCCCACCCTGCCCTCCGACCCTTACGCCGTGTGGGCCGCGCAGCGTGAGGCAGAGCGTGAGCGCGAGGACCACGAGCAGGTGCGCTGGGTCTTTCGGCCGAGGACGCCAGGCGGCCAGGAAATTCGCGCCAGGGCCGGCGCAGATCAGGGAGGCGCAGAGCGCCGCGACCGCCGCGAGCGCTCATCGACTGCTCCCCTGACGAGGGCCTGACGCGCGGGAGCCGGAGACTCGTCGGTCAGGCCATTGCGCAATTCGGCCTGACCGACGCTCGGACCGGGGCCAGGCGGAGGTCTCCACGCTGGCAGGCAGCCCGCCAAGGGAGCTCGACGTCTCCACCCCGGGCTGACGAGCGTTGACGCCGGACGCCGCGGAGCCGACGCACGACGAGCTACGGAGTTTGAAATGAGCACCGCGCTCGGCGCTGAGCGTTACTCGTAGCCAACGTTCTTGCGCATGCGGTAGCGCAGAGGCACCGCTGTCGGAACGCGGCCGTTGATGAATACCGGCTCTCAAAAGGAGTAGAGTGCACAACGGGGCCGTGATCGGTCGCCGGTGCTCGAATCATCTCGCGCAGGCCCGGGGGGGCAAGACGTGCCGCTCGCCGGCCTCACGGGCGATTTCGTCCAAAGGCCGCCGTAACGCCGCCTACAACCAGACCCGCCCCTAATTCGGGAGGTCTTCCAGGAGGTCAGGACGACCATCACCACCTTCGCGCTCGCTCGTCGTCACGGCCGAGCGCGATCGCGTTGTAGCCGCGCGTCCGCTTGCCGATCGGCGCGCGGACGTCCCGCGTGGAGCGGGAGCAGAACGGCTGAAGGCGACAAGGGCGCGCATGGACCCGCTGGGTCTGTTCGCGCAGTGTGACCACAGGGATGAGGAGAGGGACATGAGACGCAAGTACCACCCACCACGACGGGCGCTCCCGCTGGCGGCCACTGCCCCGATGATCGCGACGCTGCTCGTGTTGACTTTCGGCGCGGGGGTCAGCCTCGCGGCCGACTACCAGGACAACCAGAAAAACGTCTGTGAGGGGAACGGGACTTTTGAACCGACGAAGGGCTGCCCCGAATGGGGCAAACACGTGACGACCCTCCCCCCCGCCCCAGACAACGTCGCGCTGGGCGCCGAAATGATGGAACAACTCACCACCGGCCACGACAACGTGGCCATAGACGCCGGCGCGCTCGCTTCCAACACCACGGGCAGCACCAACATCGCCATCGGCGTCGCTGCGCTGGACAGGAACACCAAAGGCAACAGCAACATTGCGAGCGGCTGGGAGGCGCTCCATGAAAACACGACCGGCGGCTCCAACATTGCGAGTGGCAGCGAAGCGCTGTTCGCGAACACCGTAGGCAACCTCAACCTCGCGATCGGCAACAACGCACTCCGCGAAAACATCAAAGGCTCCGAGAACCTCGCGAACGGCGCCAGCGCGCTTAACAAAAACATCACTGGCAGCTTCAACGTGGCTACCGGTATAAACGCGCTCCTGTGGAACACCGAAGGGAACGACAACACCGCCACCGGTGTGAATGCGCTCTTCAACAACACAGGTTCCTCCAGCGTGGCGCTCGGCTACCGTGCCGGAGAGAACCTAACGAGCGGGTCAAACAACGTCGACATCGCGAACGAAGGCGTCGAATCCGAGAGCGGCACGATCCGCATCGGCACGGAACTAACACACACGAAGGCTTTCGTGGCGGGCATATTCCCCACAGCTGTTGTGGGGTGTACCGTGCAGGTCACCGCCGAAGGTCAGCTCGGGTGTAACCTGCTGGCCGGAGCCGAAGGCAAAGAAGGGAAAGAAGGAGTGCCGGGAGGAGAAGGCAAAGAAGGGAAAGAAGGAGCGCCGGGCAAAGAAGGAACGCCGGGCTCAGAAGGCAAAGAAGGAACGCCCGGCAAAGAAGGGAAAGAAGGCAAAGAAGGAGCACCGGGCAAAGAAGGCAAGGCCGGTACAACTGGTCCGGTTGGACCAGCCGGCACTGCAGCGGTCGCCACATTCGCGAGCCTTGAGTCCGAGGGCGTCGCCAGCGGCCAGTGTCTCAACTACGGGGAGATTGCGGACCCCGGCGACGGCACGTGCCCAGGAAAAACCAGTGGCTTCTCCTCCAGCTCTCTCCTGGCAGGCCCGACGCCCGCTGGCGGGGCGACGGTGAGTAACCTCTACGCTGACTCGAACGCATCGGTGAGCGGCACCGACACCGTGCTCGTCGCGGTCATCGACAATACGACGGGGGTGACGCTCCTCTCGTGCACGGTCACCAAAACCAGCAAAGGCAGCTGCTCAAACACCGGTGGGTCACCTTCGGTGCTGGCCGGTGCCAACATCGAGGTTAAGGTGACGGCGACTGGCTCAAGTGGCAACAACAAGCAGTGGCGGGTGAGGTTCCGCTACTAGCCTCACGGGACCAGCTGAAGCGAGGGAGGGGGCGGGCCGGCGGTCCGCCCCCTCCTCGTCTCGCACCGGCGGGCACTCAGGACACCCGGGACAGATCACAAGAGACGGAGGGGGAGGCACTCGAGGCCTCCAGTCCGTTTCCATCGAGACCGCCTGCGTTGCAGGCCGCGTGTTGGACTCCCACCCCGTCGGTCCCTGCGTCGACCGTTAGAAGCAGGCGAGCAGCCTAGGATCGCGGGACGCTGATCCCCAGCCGCTGCAGCGCGGCGCGTGCCGCGAGGTGTCCGCACATGCCGTGGACGCCGCCCCCAGGCGGCGTCGAGGCAGAGCACAGATAGACCTCGGGGATCGGCGTCGAGTACGGGCTGAGGCGGAGGGTGGGGCGCGCGATGAGCTGTCGCAGGTCCGCCGCTCCGCCATTGATGTCGCCTCCGACGATGTTGCGGTTCTTCTGCTCGAAGTCCGCGCACGTGGTCGCCGTTCGCGCGAGAATCCGGTCGCGGAAGCCGCTTGCGAAGCGCTCGATCTGGCGCTCGATCCGCTCGGTCATATCGAACGTGGAGCCGTTTGGCACGTGGCAGTAGGCCCACAGCGTGTGCCGGCCGTCGGGTGCACGCGTCGGATCAAACAGGCTCTGCTGCGCGACCAGCACGAACGGCCGGTCCGCGTGCCGCCCTTCCCACGGCGCACGCTCGGATGCGGCGATCTCCTCGAGCGTTCCCCCGACATGGACCGTGGCCGCACGCGCGCACCCGGGGGCGTCCCACGGCACTGGCCCGTCCAGGGCGTAGTCGAGCTTGAAGACTCCGGGGCCGTAGCGATAGCGCTCGAGTGCCCTGCGGTAGCGCGCCGGGAGCCGGGAGCCGGTGAGCCGCACCAACTGCCGCGGCCCGACGTCGCAGAGGATGATCCTCGAGGGGGGAAGCTCCTTCAGTGCGTTCACCGGCGAGCCCGTCTCGATCTCGCCGCCGAGGCTGCGCAGGTAGGACGCTAGCGCCGCGGCGATCTGCTGCGAGCCGCCTCGTGCGACCGGCCAGCCCCGCACGTGAGCAAGCGCGAGGAGAACGATCCCGAACGACCCCGTCCCGAGGCGTTCGAGCGGCAGCACCGAGTGCGCCGCGGCGCCGGCGAACAGCGCCTGAGCCTCCTCACCCCGAAACACGCTCGAGGCCAGCCTCCTGCTCGGCACCAGTCCGCGCAACCCGAAGCGCGCGAGGGCGAGCGGATGCCGGGGGGCATGCACGATCGGCCCGAGCAGGGCCGGCTCTAGCTGCGGCCAGTCCTCCACGGTGCGCCCGATCAGGCGGCCATAGGCCTGGCCGTCCGGGCCGAGCGCCTCGACAGCCGCCTCGAGCGATCGCTCGAGCACGGCCGCCCGGCCGCGGTCGAGCGGATGCGCGACCGGAGCCGGGGGCTGGACGAACTCCAAGCCGTGCTCGGCCAGTGGGAGCTCTCGGAAGAACGGTGACGCGAGCGCCATCGGATGCACGGCGGAGCACACGTCGTGGACAAAGCCGGGCAGCGTGAGCTCGTCCGAGCGCGTTCCCCCGCCCACCGCGTCCGCGGCCTCGCGCACGAGCACTGACAGGCCCGCTCGCGCCACCGTGATCGCGGCGGCCAGGCCATTGGGGCCGGAGCCCACCACCACAGCGTCGTAGTCGCTCAACGCGCGTCCGCCGGCGGCGTGCTCACGCGGGAACCCGCTCGCGCGGGCTCAGGCGGCTCCGAACGAGCACGACCGCCGCATAAGCATCCGCCGCGAGGGCCACGAGCGCGGCCCATCGGCGCGCGGGCTCCTGGATCGCGGCGAGCCCGTAAAGGACCAGCAGCAGCGTCGGGTTGTAGAGCATCAGCCGCGCAAGCGCTTCGCGGCCGCTGAGTCGCTGCTCGCCGTTCGTGTACTCGACGCCGGAGTCACTTCCACGCTCCCAGGCGAACGCTCCTCCGAGATCGAGCCGGTGCAGCAGCCGGGCGATGCGGACCGTCCACCCCTCCCCGCCGTATCTCGCCACGGGCGGCTCAGCGGGCCACCCGATGAGCACGATGCATGCCGCCGTCAGGGAGAACCAGAACATGGTGAACGTGGTCCCCGTCACCAGGAACAGCGAGCTGTGGTAGGCGATCACGAGCAGGATGCCCACCGGGACGAGCCTGCGGAAGACGAAGGTGACCGAGATGAACAGCTCCGTGCAGATCACCGCCCAGCTCGCGATCGTTGAGAGGACCATCGAAGGCAGCAGGTTCGCCAGATGGCGGTAGGCCGGAGCGTACGCGTGGATCCCCACCCATGATTCGAAGAAGTCGCCGTTGCGCCAGTGGAGGTCGAGCAACTTGTTCGTGCCGGCCCAGAAATACAGCACGACGAACTGTGCGCGAATCAGGGTGGTCGCGGTCCTGCGGTCCGAGAGGCCGATCATCAGCAGGAGCAGAGCGGTGAACGTCAGGTTGTTCGTGCGGTACGGCTGCGACCAGAGCTGGGCGAGCAGCAAGGTGCCGCCGAGCACCAGACACGAGGGTCTGACGAACCGGTTGAGCAGCAGGCATGCCGCGGCGATCAGCCAGACCGCCTGCGCGACGTCCTGCGTGGTCCTCGGGGAAGCGAGTTCGCCGAGGAAGCCGACGAAGGGCAGGAACGGCGAGGTAAGCCGCCAGCCGCCGGTTACGAGGAAGACGACCGTGACGATCTTCGCGGCGAGCAGGGCGTTTGGGGGCAGGGCCGTGCCTCGCACCCGGAACGGGTTCAGCGACGCGGCTGGGCGTCGCGCCTCGGCTATGACCTCGGCCACTGCCACGTCTGCTCCTTTGCTCCGTCGAACTGATAGCTGAGGGTGACCCGGGCCCCTTCCTTCTTTCCTTCGGTTTCCTCGTATCGCCGTATCCGGTCCTCGAGTTCCTTCGGAGCGTCTTCGAACACATAGTGCTCGCTCCTGTCGAGCCCGAGTCTGGCCTTCGTTTCTTCACTCAGCCGGCTGGAGAGGTCGAGCCGGTAGCGGTGTTCCATTTCGGCCACGGTCAGCGCACGCCCTCCGGAGTCGACGTGCAGGTCGAAGGTCACGAGGTAGTCGTTCGGTGCCCAGGCGAAGTAGCGCGCTTTGCCCGTGTGCTGCCAGATGTTGATCCCGACCTGCGCGAGCAGGAGCACGCCGGCGATCCCGATCGGAATCCAGAATCGGCTAGCGCGCAGTCTCATTCCCGGTCACGTTCGACGTCATACCCACGGTCCCTATCCAACCGTTCGCACAGTTTCCCCGAAAGCTCGACTCTTGCACGGGTCCTTGCGCCCGAATCGGCAAAGGAACGAGTCGGTGGCACGGCCGACCACGACGCCAACACGTACACCTCCGGTCCCAGCAACCCATTCGGGGCGGTCAGCGTCGTTCGGGGCGGTCAGCGCCGACTCCGAGCAGATGTCCCTCTAGGCGACCCACTCGCCGCGCTGATCGCTCACGCCCGAGCGGGGTCCGGGCCTAGCGCACATAGCCAAGCCTGGACCACATCGTGGTCGCGATCGGCACCGCGCCTGAGTCGCTCCGGGCCGGCGGCGATCACTACCTCAGGCGTAGGAGCTCATCACGAGAGCTCCGCGATTCGCTCAGGGATGATGATCCGCCCTGCGGCCTCGATCAACGCGAGGTGCGAGAAGGCCTGCGGGAAGTTGCCCAGGTGCCTGCCGGTGCTCGTGTCGTACTCCTCGGCATACAGCCCCAGCGGGGAGGCCACGCTCAGGAGCTTTTCCATCAGGTCGCGCGCGCGCTGCTGTTCGCCTACGATTGCGAGGCCCGAGACGAGCCAGAACGAGCAGATCAGGAAGCTTCCCTCCTTGCCGGACATGCCATCGTCCGTTTCGTCGGTGCGATAACGCAGGACGAAGCCGTCCTCGGTCAGATCGTCTGCGATCGCGAGCACGCTGTCGCGCAGGCGCTCATCGTCGCCCGGCAGGAAGCCGAAGATCGCCGCGAGCAGGTTGGAGGCGTCAAGGGCATCGGTGTTGTAGTGCTGACGAAGGACGCCTCTGTCGCTGAGGCCATGGCTGAGGATGTCTTGCTTGATCTCCTCGGCCGTCGTCTGCCACTTGGCTTCTAGCGCAGCGTCGCCCCTCATTGCGGCGAGCTTCCCCGCGCGGTCCATCGCTACCCAGCACATGAGCTTGGAGGAGACATAGTGCTGGGGCTTGCCCCGGGCCTCCCAGATGCCCTGGTCGGGCTCGCGCCAGACGTTCGTCGCGCATTCGGCCTGCGCCTGGACAAGCGGCCACAGGCGCCGCGGGAGCCGTTCGCTACGGCGGGTATGCAGCAGGATCGAGTCGAGCGCGGCACCGAAAACGTCGTTCTGGCGCTGGTCGAAGGCCCCGTTGCCGATTCGCACCGGACTGGCTCCCGCATAGCCGGAGAGCTCGTCCCTGGTCGACTCCGTCAGATCGCGCCGCCCGTCGATCCCATACATGATCTGCAGGGCGCCGTCCTTGTTCGGCTCGAGGTCGGCGATGAACTGCATGAACTCCTCAGCCTCCCAGTCGAGGTTGAGATAGTGCAGTGCCTGCAGCGTGAAGGTCGAGTCGCGCAGCCACGTGTAGCGGTAGTCCCAATTGCGCTCGCCGCCCGGCGTCTCGGGCAGGGACGTCGTCAGGGCTGCGACCGTCGCACCGGTCGGCATGTACGTGAGGCCCTTGATCGCGAGCGCAGAGCGCTCGATCGGGTCACGCCAGCGATGGTCCGGTATGCGAGCGCGGTCCAGCCAGCCGCGCCAGAAATGGGCAGTCGCGGCAAGCCGCGCGTTCGCCTCGTCGATGTCCTCGGGAGCGGCTAGCTCCTCCGCCCAGCTGAGCGAGCAATAGATCTGCTCTCCCTGGCGCAGGACGTGCCGAGCCCTCACCCAGTCGCCCTCAACGCCGACCGCCATGTCCGTCTGGAGCCTGAGCGTCAGACCCTCGGCGCTCGCGTCGGCTCTGTGGCCATCGTCGGCGACCTCCCATTGCGCCGGAGCCTGCCCATAGTCGAATACCGGTTCGCACGTGAGCTCAATCTCGATCTCGCCCTCCAGGCAAAGCGCGACGCGAACGAGGAGGTGATCGCCGTCGTCGTCCGCCGGCGGGCGGGTGTGGGGCGTGACGAGGTCCTCACCGCGGCGGGGTCCCATCGAGAGGCAATCGCGAACGACCCCCCAGCCACCGCCGCTCCTCCAGGTCGTCATGAGCGTATTCGTGCCGGGCTCGTAGATTCGCGCGGTCGGCACGTTGATGCCGAAGGGCGCGAAACGGAAGGCCCCTGCCTCGCGGTCGAGCAGCGTCCCGAACACGCTCGGCGAATCGAAGCGCGGAACGCACAACCAGTCGATCGTGCCGTCGGGCGCCACGAGCGCACCCGTGTGGCAGTTGGAGAGGAACGCGTAGTCGGCGATCGGTGGAAACGGAGATGGCGCGGCAGCGCTCTGCGGCGCGACCGTCGGTGCAGCTGCCCGCGCGGCGCCGTCGGCGCCGTTGCCGGAGGCCCTGACCGCCCCGGCCTTCTTTGTCTTTACAGCGCTCATCTGCCACCCACCTTCCTCGTCGACCGGTTTCTCATAACGGCAACCGCGGTCCGTGCCACGTGCGATGCCTGCCGAGCAGCTCCCGCCCGGCCGTCGGGCCCCACGAGCCCTGCGCGCAAGTCGGCGGGCTCGACGGCCTCAGACCGGGCTCCGCACCCGTGATGCGCGTGCGGGAGTCGATCACGGTGCTCATGCTGTCTGGTCCTTCCTTGGCGTGTCGCGACTCGTTGGCGCATTGTCGTGCGCGTCTATCCGATCGCGCATCACCCGATCGGGGTGAGTTGCCATGGGGCGGTGTTCGTGGAACTCGTGGGAGTCGTCTTCGGCGCAGCGGGTCGTGGTTGGCGTCGTCGGCGTCGGCGCACTCGGTGCCGTGACGGTCTTCGTCGGCGCGGTCACCGTCGTCGTCTGGGTGGGCGCGGTCGTCGTCGTCCGCTGGATCACCGTCGTCTTCACGCTCGTCGTGGGGCCCACGGGGCCAGGCTTCCAGGGCAGCGTTGAGGATCACTCGCTCGCTCGGCAGCAGCGCGTTGCGCACAGACCGCCGGCGTCGCGGCCGACGAGAAAGGCCCACCCGCCGCGGATCGGGGCGGCGCGTCGCTGCCGCCGCAGCGAAGGGGGGTGGGGGCGCCTGGCGATACTTTGTGGACGCTCGCAAATCGCGCACAGCTCCAGCCCGAACTCCCGCCACAGGGGCTAACTGGTGATGCGGAGCGAGATGCTTGCTGTGCGCCCGCCGTGCCAAACCTACAGCAACTCAAGATCTCCAAAGGACAGCGCCCACGAGGCGCGCCGGGTCGGATCGGGAACGAGATTCTGCTGGAGCGGATAGGCCATCAGGACCGTCTGGCCGGGGTAGGGGACGAAGCCGTGTAGGGCCGCCTGATGGCGTGAGGAGAAGCTGCAGTTGATGAAGTCCGCCGGAGCTGCGTCTGTGACGCGACGCAGCAGGCGGCGGGCGGTGGGGCGGTCGCCCCGCTCGGCGAAGAGCTCGCAGACGTGCGAGACCCAAAACGGCCCGTGACGTCGCGGTCGGAAGATCGCGAGGCCGCTGGCACCTTCATCCGCATCGGTTTGAACGGCCCGGTACTCCTCAAAATGCCCGTACCGCCAGCGTAGGTAATCGAGATCCTTGACCGTTGCAAGTCGATCGCTCAGCTGGTTCACGCACGCGAGGAGAAGCGACGCGTGCGCTCCATCACCGAGGATCTCAGCGGCGGTCTTGGCTTCGATCCGTAGGGACTCTGACCTCTTTGCCCGTTTTGCACACGCGCGCCACACCGTGTCCGGCAACGGTCCACGTGGTCGCACGAAGCGAGGCAACCTGCCGACCGTCCGCAGTCCGGCTTTGTGGGTGCCGGGACGACTTTGCTGGTTCGGATTGCTCCACGTGAACGCGATGTCCTCGGGGAAGCTCGCCGCAGCTCGTATTGCCATCGAAACGCCGAGGCGGCGATAGGAGGGGTGAACCGCGAGATCGACTCTGCGCATCGTCGACAGGATTTGCCCGCCGGCCCGCAGTCGCCAGGGCATGTGCGCGTGGACGCCGACAACCGCACCGTCGGTCTCTGCAACCAGTAGCGTCGAGGGACCGAACGGGCAAGCCCCGTGCTTCCAGCGAAAGAACTCGCTGGGGGCGACGCCTTCGATATCGGAAGGCCATCGCCCAAAGGCCGCCTGCAACAGCTCGAGAACGCGGGGCTCGTCCTTGGCTTCGAAGGCCCGGACTTTCACTCCGCCCTGCAACGCGGTGGGACCCATCGCGAAACGCACGATAGATCACCGGTGGGGCGACGATGATCGTCGACCTGCTCCCTTCCAACCAGCGGAGCAATCGTGCGATTGGCCGTGGCTCAGCGGCACGGCCAGCCGGGCGTCGCGGTACTGCGCGGTGATTGCAAACGGGAACATCGAGTTCGAGTTCGTGCCGCACATCACCGGTGGTCACGCGTCCCCAAAGGCCGTGCAAACGCGCCGGATCTGGCTCTACTGAGGCGATCTAACGGAGAGATCGCGACAACATGCGAACCCCGCGGCCCAAATCTACGCCCGGCCGCTGCCGCCCGCTAAGGGGCTCCTCGCCAGCCGGCCTCAAGGTCACGCTGCAAGTAGGTGAGTATTGGCACACCGGTGGTCGGAACATGCATCGCCATCCCCGGCTCCTGCATCGCCAGTCGCTGCTCGATGAACCTACCGGCCGGGAGGCCGGCGAGCCGGTCAGCGCGATCAGGATCAAACGATCGAGGCTCGACGTCGGCCCCCGCGAGGGCCGCGATGTTCGCGGCCACGACGTCGGCTTGCTCGGCCGAAACGCCGCCTGACTTCAGTGGGAAGGCTGTGCAATCGCCCGTCGCCCACACCCCGTCAAGACCCGCTACCCCACAGCGCGCGTCGATCGGAACGAACCCGTACTCGTCGACTGGGATCCCGTCGATAGGGCGCCCGCGAAGGATCGGCATCGCGATCACGCGGTCCACCTCAATCCGTTGCGCCGATGGCTGCAACACCAACGCGAGATCGTGTCCGCGCTCGATGCTGACGCGCTCGGCGGGGACGATGGTGATCCCCGCCCGCTCGAGCTCGGCCGTGATCGCCTTGGCAGCGCGCTCCGCCACTTCGGCGAACGGCGACGGGTCCGGAACGACGAGCGTCGTCTGAAGGTCCTCCGACATGTCCCACGCGCGCTGCCTGATCAGCAGCGCGAGCTCGTAGCCGCGCAGCGGCCAGCCTGGTCCCGGAGGTATCACCACGGCAACCCGCCCGGCATAGCCTTCCTCGACGTCGCGAAGTAGGCCACCGAGCAGTTCCGAATCGGAGCGGTCATCCCAGGTCATCACGTGGTCTAGGGAGGGAATCGCGTCGGCGCCGAGCGCGAGCACGAAGGCGTCATAGCCGATTCGCTCGCCGGCGGATGTTTGAACTGTTCTCCCGCCGGCGTCCACCTCTTCGACCGGCGCAGCGACGAACTTGGCGCCGACGTCCTTGGCCGCGCGCGAGATCGCCACGCCGCGGGTCGGCTCTACCGAGTACGGCTGCCGGGTCGCAATCGGGTGGAAGACGAACTCGTCATCGGGGGCTACCAGCGTCAGGGACACGCGATCGCCCGCGAGCTCCCGAAGCCCGGTCAACGTCTCGAGGCCGGCGATT
Source organism: Solirubrobacteraceae bacterium (assembly GCA_035948815.1). Lineage (GTDB taxonomy): Bacteria > Actinomycetota > Thermoleophilia > Solirubrobacterales > Solirubrobacteraceae > Palsa-744. The sequence continues at coordinate 22,404 of DASZIU010000159.1, forward strand.
CCCCCGCCGGCGATCAGCACGCGTAGCGGCGACCCCTCCATGCCCTCAGCTCGCTTTCCCCGCCCCGATCGGAGCCGCGACTACGAGCCCCGGCGAGATTGAAATCCGCTCTCTCACGGCCTACAGGCGGAGGGCATTCCATCTCCTCCATCGATTGCGTTGGTGGGATCGTACTCCGAGTGGCTTGAGCGGGGACACGTTGGTGCTGCTCCTGCGAACGGCCCCGAGTGGCACGTCTGGACTCTGCGGTGTGGCAAGGCAGTTCCTGGGCGGCAGCACCGCGACGCGGCGCGCCGGCAAGAGGGTTCGCGCGTAGGCCGCGTCGGCACAGACACCCAATGCCCAGTCGAGCTTGAGGCCCCCAGCAGGCTGCCGCGCGTTGCGCCACGAAGAAGCTCCGTGATCCGCGCCGAGCGCGGCCGCCAGGGCCGAAGTTTGACAGCCGTTGGGCGCGCTGCCAGGCTTGACGGCGGCTGATCTCACCGGCGGTCCGAGGAGTCGCGGTAAAGGAGTTTCTGCTCACCTACGAGGGCTTTGACCCCAATTCGGAGGGTCTGCGCGAGGTGCTGACCTCAACGGGCAACGGGCGCTTCTGCACGCGCGGTGCTGCCGAGTGGGAGGACGCCGACGGCGTGCACTATCCCGGGACCTACGCCCACGGCATCTACAACCGCGAGACGACGATCCTCGGAGGCGTCCCGGTGCGCAACGAGGACCTGGTGAACCTTCCCAACTGGCTTGTGCTCAAGCTCCGCATCGAAGGTGGGGAGGCCGTGCGGCTGGCGGACGTGGAGGCGCTCGACTATCGCCACGAGCTCGACCTGCGCCAGGCGGTGATGACCCGTTCTGTTCGCTTCCGCGATGCCTCCGGTCGCGAGACGACGCTGTGGAGCCGCCGCGTCGTGAGCATGGCCCATCCGCACCTGGCGGGCATCGAGTGGACGCTCACGGCGCACAACTGGTCGGGCCGGGTGGAGATCGTCTCGGCGATCGACGGCCGTGTCACAAACCGCGGGGTGGCACGCTATCTCGAGCTCGAGGGCAGGCATCTGGATCCGGTCTCCCCGCGCACCTTCGGGCCCGAGGTGATCGCGCTGAAGGTGCAGACGCGCCAGTCCAACGTTTACGTCAGCCAGGCGGCGCGCACGCGAGTCTTCGCAGGCCAACGGCCGCTGGCGGTGGAGCGCACTCTGTACCAGACCGATGACTACATCCAGCAGGTGCTGGCCTTCGAGCTCGACCAGGAGTCGCCGCTCCGAGTCGAGAAGATGGTGTCGCTGGCCACCTCCCATGACCCCGCTACCAGCAACACGCTGACCAAGGCCGGAACCGCCGCGTTGCGGGGCCCGGACTTTGCAGACGGGCTGGCGCGTCACGCCGACGCCTGGGAGGAGCTGTGGCGGGTGTGCGACGTGCGCGTGCAAGGTGACGACGAGGTTCAGCGACTGCTGCGGTTGCACATTTGCCACATTCTTCAGGTGTGCTCCCGGCATACTGCCGACCTGGATGCCGGGGTGCTGGCGCGCGGGCTGAACGGCGAGGCCTACCGCGGACACGTGTTCTGGGATGAGCTCTACGTCTATCCGTTCCTGAGCCTGCACCTGCCGGAGGTCACGCGCGGGCTGCTGATGTACCGCTACCGGCGCTTGGAGGAGGCGCGGGCGGCGGCGCAGGAGGCGGGCTTTGCGGGGGCCATGTTCCCCTGGCAGAGCGGCAGCGAGGGGACAGAGGAGACCCAGCACGTCCACCTCAATCCACTGTCCGGACGCTGGGAGCCCGATCTCAGCCGCAATCAGCGTCATGTCAGCGCCGCCATCTTCTACAACGTCTGGCGCTACTGCCAGGCGACCCGGGACGTGGCGTTCCTGCGCGACTACGGCGCCGAGATGATGCTCGAGATCGCACGGTTCTGGGGATCGATTGCGCGCTTCAATCGCGACCGCATGCGATACGAGATCCACGGCGTGATGGGTCCAGACGAGTTTCACGAGAAGTACCCGGGCGCAGCGGAGGGGGGCCTGCGCAACAACGCCTACACCAACGTGATGGTGGCCTGGCTGTGTGGGCTGGCCTGCGAGGTGCTTCCGCTGCTGCCCGACAGTCGAGCGGACGCGCTGCGCACGCGTCTCGAGATCTCAGAGGGGGAGCTGCGGCTCTGGAGCGACATGAGCCGGCGCATGTTCGTCCCCTTCCACGACGATGGGATCATCAGCCAGTTCGAGGGCTACGGGGAACTGGAGGAGCTCGACTGGGACGCCTATCGGGAGCGCTACGGGAACATCCAGCGCCTTGACCGCATCCTGCGCGCCGAGGGCGAGGATCCCAACCGGTTCAAGGTCTCAAAGCAGGCCGACGTCGTGATGCTGTTCTTCTTGCTCTCTCCCGAGACGCTAGGGGCGCTGTTCAGGCGCCTGGGATATGACTACCGCGACGATTCCGCCGCTCGCAACATCGCCTACTACGACAGGCGCACCTCGCACGGCTCGACGCTCAGCTTCGTCACTTACGCCGGAGCGCTCGCGCCGCTTGACCCCGAGAGCTCCTGGGAGCGCTTCCTCGTCGCGTTGCGCAGCGATGCCGAGGACATTCAGGGCGGCACCACGCAAGAGGGGATCCACATGGGGGTGATGTCCGGCACGATCGACCTCATGCAGCGCGCCTACCCGGGCACCGAGGTTCGCGACGGGATCCTGCATTTCCGGCCCCGCCTGCCCGTCGAAGTCGAGGAGGTGTCGTTCCGAGCACAGTTTCAGCGGACCCCGCTGCTGGTGACGCTCGACCGGCATCGGCTCACGGTCTCGGTCGATCGCGAGGGGGCGGGCGATCCGATCCGGGTCGGGTTGGGCGGTGAGGTCCGCGAGCTTTGTCCCGGCGACACGGAGACCTTCGACCTCGCCTCGCCGGTCGCCGTCGGTGGGGGCGCAACCGGCCGCTAAAAGAAGGAGAGAGATGCTGTTTGAGGGAGCGATCTTCGACGTGGACGGGGTGCTGGTCGACTCGCCGCACGAGCGAGCGTGGCGCGAATCGCTGCGCGAGCTGATGGAGACGGAGTGGAGCGAGATCCGGGATCGCACCACCTGGTCGCCCGAAGCCTTCACCCCGCTCGTCTACCAGGAGCGCATGTCGGGCAAGCCCCGGATGAGCGGCGCCCGTGCGGCGCTGGAGTACTTCCACGTCCCCGACGACGAGGACGAGCACCGCTTGGTCGAGTACGCCCAGCGCAAGCAGGAGATGGTGGTGAGGCTGATCGAAGCCGGCGACTTCACCGCGTATCCCGACGCGCTTCGCTTCATCATCGCCGTCAAGGACGCCGGGCTGCGCGTAGTCGCCGCCTCGTCATCCAAGAACGCGAACCTGTTTCTGCGCAAGATCCGGCTGGACTCGTTCGCCGAGCAACAGGGCATCTCCTCGCCCACGCTCCGCCCGGGTCTGACGCTGCTCGACTATTTCGACGCGGACGTGTCCGGACGCGACCTGGCCCACGGAAAGCCTCACCCCGAACTGTTCTTGACCGCTGCCGAGGAGCTCGGCGTGCGCCCCGAGTTGGCGGTCGTGATGGAGGATGCACCTGCCGGTGTACAGGCCGCCAAGGCAGGAGGGATGGGCGCAATCGGCGTCGCCCGCACGGATGACGCTGAGCTGCTCGCGGCGGCAGGCGCCGACATCGTCGTAAAGACGCTCGATGAGGTCGATCTGGCGGCGCTGGCCGATGGGCGGCTCGCGGTCGCCGCTGTCTCCGGCTAGGGGCTGACTTCCGCCGCCACCGCCCCCTGCGCGCCATCGTACGCGCGACCCTTGCAGCTGCAGTCCTTCGTGTGCCGGGCGGCTGCGACGCGCGCGTCGAGGTCTTGTTGGGCAGCGGTCGCGGCACCTCGAGATCGACATGCGGCTTTCGCAGCGATTCGCATCTGACCGAGTCGAGCTTCTGTCAAAGCGCCTGGGTCCATATATCGGTCGCCAGCGACCTCGCGGCTTCCATGACGCTCCACACGACCTGACAGCGAGCGGACTCGGAACCGCCCTCGCGGGCGCGGTTAGTCTCCTCCGACGCGATCGCCGCGCTGATCTCCGGCTACGGCTCCGCCACCGCGGTCGTCAGCCCACCAGTCTCGCTGACCCTCCACGTCTTCCCGCGGGTTCTCGCCGAGGTTGGGCGCGCCGAAGACGAGGATCTCGAGACCCTTCGGCCCGGCCTCGTACCCTCGCCATGTAGCAGGCGCAACGCGCACGACGTCCCACTTCTTGATCTCGACGATCTCGTCGTCGAGCTTCATCCGCCCGTTCCCGCCGACCACCACGAACACCTCCTCCTGCTTCTTGTGCGTGTGGCCGTACGGGAACCGGTAGTCGGGCGGGATGCGCTGATAGCTGAGGCCGGACTGCTCGAGCTCGAGCGCCTTACTCGCGAGACGGAACTCCAGGTCCGGCGCGCCATCGAAGTTGGACCCGACGTCCGCAAGATCCTCTCTGAGGTTCTTGAGCGTGAACGGCATGGCCGCGATTCTACGGTTCAGGCTTAGCGGCGCCGCTGTGCGGAGGGGGGGATTCGAACTCCCGTCGGCCAACAAGACGCACAAGGGTTTTCGAGACCGCTATTTCTGGCGCTAGAAGCCAAAACCCGGGGATTTGCGCGACATTTTCGCCAGTTCTGGCGATCTCCTACTTGAGGGTTGGGACGGGCTAACCACGACGCCTTTTTGCTTGCCGCCATCAGAACCCACGGCTCTCCGCGGGTGGCACCGGACGTGGCTACGCGCTGCCCTTCTCGCAGCGGCGGCTGGATTCCCGGCGTTCACGCCGCCGCGCTACGCAGCAGAACGCGGGCGGCGGCCAGGGCGGTGCGTAGCTGTCCAGGGTCACGGCGGACTTGGGTGAGGAGCAGTCCGCCTTGCAGCAGCGCCATGGTGGAGGTCGCCAGGCTCGCAGGATCCGCGTGAGCGGACAGGCGCCCACGCTCCTGCATGCGCTCCAAGCCGTCGCGCAAATGTGCCTCCCAGCGTTCGAAGCCGTCGGCCAGGTTCGCGCGAGCGCCTGGATCACGCTCGGCGAGCTGACCCACGAGCGATCCGATCGGGCAGCCGCCGCGGGCCTCGCGCTCCTGCTGCAGGGCGACGAGCGCCGCGAACCACCGGTCGATACCGGCCCAAGTGTCGAGATGGTCGAGCAGCCCGTCCTGGGCGAGCAGGACGGAATCCGTAGTGGCGTTGATTACGGCGCGAACGAGATCGTCCCGGTCGTCGAAGTAGTGATAGAGCTGGCTGCGGCTGGCGTGGGCGCGCTCGCAGACGTCGTCGAGGCTCATGGCGGCCGCGCCCTTCTCGGCCACCAGCTGAGCGGCAGCCTGCACGATCCGTGTGCGCGTGCTCTGTCCTTTTGCCGTCAGCACCTGTGGCATGCCGACAGTGTATCGATTGGACTTGACAGTCCACCTCCTGGCTGCTGTACTGCGGCGTATGGACTATTCAGTCCACTTGTCAAACGCCAGGAAGTGGGGGCATGGGCGTGAAGGCGCCGAGCTGATCGTTCCTCCGCATGGGAACTGATCGCGCTCTCCGCGAGGACCGAGATTGATGCGCCTTCGCAAACGACGTGATGATCATGCTTGGTCGCAGGAGCACCTCTCGCATTACGTCGAGGGCGATATGAGCTGGCGCACCCGCAGGCGCCTTGAGCTCCACGCCAAGGAGTGCCCCGAGTGCAGCCTTGGGATCCGGGCTCTGCGTAGCCTCGTGCGCCTCCTGGGCGGCGCCTCAAAGCGCACCGAGGCGCGCGCGCCGGCAGGCATCTTCGAGCGGGTCCGAGCCGATGCAGGTCGTGCCGAGACGGATGCCGGGGAGTCCGACGAGCCATGACCCGAACGGTCTGGAGCCCCGTCGGCGCGAACATGCCCGAGCACGAGCTGATCGGTCGGGCGCAGGCCGGCGACGTTGGTGCCTTCGAAGCCCTTGCCGACGTACATGCCGACCGCCTTTACACGGTCGCGCTGCGCCTCCTCGGCGACGGTGGCGAAGCCGAAGATGTCCTGCAGGAGACGCTCCTGCGCGCCTGGCGCGGCATCCGCCGCTTCCAGAGCCGTGCGACGGTCTTCACCTGGCTGTACCGAATCGCCGTGAACGAGTCCAACCGCGCGCTCGAGCGGCGCCAGGGGC
>DASZIU010000160.1:0-8702 GCA_035948815.1 Solirubrobacteraceae bacterium
CGGCCGTCAGCACCATCGCTCCCACGCCGCTCAGCGCGGTCGCCTGTCCGTCGGCTCTGCTGCGGGGGCGGCCCTCGTCCTGCACGTCGGCGAGCGTGCGCACGAGAGCGACCGCGTCTCCATGGACCTGGTAGCCGCGCGCGAGTCGCTCCACGCCGATCTCGGCCCGCAGACGCTCGCGCGCCCCACCGGCCTCCTCGCGGCCCTCGCCGGCGACGCTCGACATGTTGCCCTGCGAGCGCGTGCTGAACAGCGCCCGCGCGCCGCCCGGCAGCTCCACGCTCAGCATCGCGTCGCTCACGGCTGCGCCTCCAGGGCGGCCCGCAGCTCCGCCTCGCGCCCGTCGGCGAGCTCACCGTCGAGCTTTCGGTGCAGCGCGGCCGTCAGGCGCCGTCCCACCTGCGGCCCCTCCGGGACACCGGCGTCCAGGAGGTCCTGGCCGGTGATCGAGAGGCTGACGTGGCGAAGCGTCTGCAGCCAGCAGCGCGCGGTCTCGGTGGCCGCTTCGCCCCCGAGCGCGCCGGCGAGCGCCACCGCCTCGAGCGTCTCGTGGGCGAGGGCGTCGTGGAGCTGTGACGGCGGCGGCGCCGGCGCCAGGGCACTCACGAGACCCGGCGCCGCAAGCGCGGTCCTGATCGTTCGGTCACGGTCGCCGGCGTTGAACTCGAGCGGATCCAGGAGCGCGAACATCGCCCGCTCGCGTTCCTTCACGGCGCCTTCGGGCGCGAGCCCGAGCAGGAGCTGCGCGAGGAGCATCAGGTCGGGTCGGCCGTCGGGCGGAAGGAGCGAGAGCGCGAGCCCGGCGGGCGTAGTCTCGAAGCGCAGCGCAGGGTCCAGGGCGCCGAGCACGCCGAGGGTCTGCATCGCCTCTAACGCGGGCAGCGGATCGTCTTCGCTCAGCGCCAGCCGGAGCTCCGCACCGACGCGGGCGCGCGAGACGGTCTGCAGAGCGCCTGCCGCGATCGCCTCCGAGGCCAGCCCGGCGGTGCGCTCCTCGGCCCTGAAGCCGAGCCGGGCTCCATAGCGGGCGAGCCTGAGCAGGCGCGTCGGGTCGTCGAGGAAGCTCGCGTCGTGAAGCACGCGCAGGCGGCGCGCGGCGAGGTCGTCGATCGCCTGGGGAACGGCGTCGAGCATCCCACGCCTGCGCCCGCCCAGCGGCGTGGCGATCGCGTTGACGGTGAAGTCGCGGCGCGCGAGATCCTCCTCGACCGATCCAGGGCGGACCTCCGGAAGCGCCCCGGGCGCGGGATAGCTCTCCGCGCGCCGCTCGGCGATGTCGACCCGCCCGCCGGGCCAGTCCACCGCGGCGGTCCCGAAGCGGCTGTGGATCGTGACAGTGGCCCCCTCCGAGTCGCCGCCAAGGAGCCGTGCGAGCTCGCGGGCGAAGGGGGCGGCGGCGCCGGAGCCGAGGACCACGTCGAGCTCGCGCGGCACGCGCCCGAGCAGCAGGTCGCGCGCCGCGCCGCCCACGAGTGCGACGTCGTCGCGGTCGGCGGCGAGCGAGAGCAGCTCTGGGCCGCCGGGCTGCTCGGCGAGCTCGTCGAGCAGCCGCTCCCCGTCCCGGGCCGGCGCTGCCTGTGAGCCCGCCTCGCTCAAGCGATCCCCGCGATCGGCCTCACGCCGCGCGCACGGGGATCCCGGCGGCTGCGAGATGCGCCTTGGCCTCGGCGACCGTGTAGCGCCCGTAGTGGAAGATCGAGGCGCACAGGACGGCGTCGGCGCCCGCGTTCAGCGCCTCGGTGAGATGCTCGAGCTCGCCCGCGCCGCCGGAGGCGATGACGGGCACTCCGACCGCCTCGCTGACCGCGCGCGTGAGCGCGAGGTCATAGCCATCGCTCGTCCCGTCCCTGTCCATGCTCGTCAGCAGTATCTCTCCCGCCCCCCGCTCGACCGCCTCGCGCGCCCACTCGACGACGTCGCGTCCGGTCGCCGTCCTACCGCCGGCGAGGTACGCCTCCCAGCCCTCGCCGTCGCCGCGCTGTTTGGCGTCGATCGCCAGCACGACGCACTGGGAGCCGAAGACCTCTGCCAGCTCGTTGATCAGCTCGGGCCGCTGCAGCGCCGCCGAGTTGACCGAGATCTTGTCGGCGCCGGCGTCGAGGACGGCCTGCGCGTCTGCCACCGAGCGGATGCCGCCCCCGATCGTGAACGGCACGAACACGTCGTCGGCGGTGCTGCGGGCGAGCTTGGCGATCGTCTCACGCCGCTCGTGGGTCGCTGTGATGTCGAGGAAGACGAGCTCATCGGCACCCGCGCGGTCGTAGTGGGCGGCGAGCTCGACCGGGTCGCCGGCATCGCGGATGTCGAGGAATTCGATGCCCTTGACGACGCGACCGCCGTCGACGTCCAGGCACGGTATGACGCGCTTGTAGTGCACCGGCTCACCGTAGCTAGCCGGCGAGTGCCTCGTGGGCTTCCGCGATCGTGAAGCGGCCCTCGTACAGGGCCTTGCCGACGATCACGCCGGTGAGACTCTCCAACCGGGCCTCGCGGCGGAGCTTCGCCAAGTGCCTGAGATCGTCGATGTCGCCGATGCCTCCGGAGTAGATGAGATGGCCATGTTCGGCCGCCTTTGCGACCCAGATCAGATCCTCGAAGTTCAGGCCTCCGAGCATTCCGTCCCGATCCACGTTCGTATACGCGAACTCGGTCACCCCCTCGTCGATCAACCCGGCGAACACCTCTCGGACACTGATCGCCGCAGCCTTCGTCCAGCCCTCGATCGACACCTCGCCTTCACGGACGTCGACCGAGACGACGACACGGTCGGCCCCGTAGGAGTCGAGTGCCCGCTCGAGCAGCCCGGCGCCGGTAAACGCCGCGGTCCCGAGGATCGCCCGAGCGGCACCCGCCTCGAACGCCTCCTCAAGCGCTGCGACCGTGCGCAGGCCGCCGCCGTACTGAACCGGCACGCCGAGCGCTGCGATCCGCCGCAGATGCTCGAGGTTGACGGGCTCGCCGCCCTTGGCCCCGTCCAGGTCGACCACGTGGAGGAACCGGGCGCCCGCCTGCACCCAGGCGCTCGCAGCCGCGAGCGGGTCCTCGTCGTAGACCTTCTTGGCGTCGAAGTCGCCCTTCACCAGGCGAACGGCGCTCCCTCCGAGGATGTCGATCGCCGGGTAGAGGTTCACCGGGCGAGCGGTGGGGCGCCGACGACGCCCGCGGCCGGGCTGGCGACGCAGATGCGCGCGAAGTTGGCGAGCAGCCGCAGGCCCGCCGCCGAGGACTTCTCGGGGTGGAACTGGACACCGTAGAAGCTTCCGTGTTCGACCGCGCTGACGAACGGCGCGCCATACTCGGCCGTCCCGAGCACGTCCTCGCGGCTCGCGGGAACGGGAGCGAAGGAGTGCACGTGGTAGAAGGCGCAGCTCGGCGGAAGGTCCGCGAGCAGTGCAGAGCCGGGCTTGGCGAAGGTGACGTCGTTCCAGCCGATGTGCGGGAGCTTCAGCGCGCCGGCCTGGAGCTCGCGGACCTCGCCGGGAATCATGCCGAGGCCTTCACTACCGCCCTGCTCGGTCGAGCTCTCGAAGGCGAGCTGCATGCCGAGGCAGACGCCCAGCACCGGAGTGCCGGCCGCGATGCGCTCGCGCAGAAGCTCGTCGAGCCCCAGCTCGCGGATCCGCTGCATCGCGCGCGGGAAGGCGCCGACGCCGGGCAGCACGAGGCCATCGGCCGAGCGCAGCGTTGCGAGGTCGCTGCCTACGCTCGCCCTCGCGCCGACGTGCTCGAGCGCCTTCTCGACGGAGCGGCGGTTGCCCATGCCGTAGTCGACGACGGCGATGTGCACCGGGTCCTCGATCAGCGCCTTCATCGCGTCAGGGTGCCCTTCGTGCTCGGCACGCCCGTCTCCGTCGGGTCGATCGCCGCGCCCTGGCGCAGCGCCCTGGCGAATGCCTTGAACGCGGCCTCGATCATGTGGTGGGCGTTGCTGCCGGCTTCGACGCGCAGGTGCAGCGTGAGCTTGGCGGCGTTGGCGAGCGCGCGGAAGAACTCCTCGGTGAGCTCGTGCTCGAAGCCACCAGTCGAGCCGGGCGGCAGGTCTGCCTCGAACAGCGTGAAGGGGCGACCCGAGATGTCGAGCGCGCAGCTGGCCCTCGCCTCGTCCATCGGCACCGTCGCCGATCCGTACCGGGCGATCCCCGCGCGGTCGCCGAGCGCGCTGTCGAGCGCCTGGCCGAGCACGATCGCGGTGTCCTCAGCCGTGTGGTGGGAACCCGTCTGCAGGTCGCCGGTCACGCTCAGCTCGAGGTCCATGCGGCCGTGGCGGGCGAGCAGGTCGAGCATGTGGTCGAGGAAGCCGACGCCCGTGTCGCGAGCGCCCGCGCCGGTGCCTTCGAGTGTCAGCTCGAGGCGCACGTCGGTCTCGCCGGTGCTCCGTTGGATGCTCGCCGAGCGGCTCATCCTTCGGGATTCTCCCGTACGCGCGCCTCCATCGACTCGGCGTGCACGTCGAAGCCCTCCGCGCGCGCGATCGGCGCGCCGGCGGCGGCGAGTTTTGCGGCGCCATCCCGCACGTGCACCTCGGCCATCCTGCGCCTGAAGTGCCGCGGCGAGAGCATCGAGGCGAAGCGAGCCGAGCCGCCGGTGGGCAGCACGTGGTTGGAGCCCGCGACGTAGTCGCCGAACGCGGTTGCGCTCTGCAGGCCGACGAACACGCAGCCGGCGGAGCGGACGAACGGCGAGAGCTCCTCGACCTGCTGTCCGATCAGCTCCAGGTGCTCGGGGGCGAAGGCGTTGGCGAGCTCGAGCGCGGCCCTCGCATCGGAGACCTCTAGGACGGCGAAGACGGCCTCGCCGACGGTCGGGCGCTCGAGCACGAGCTCCTCGAGCGCCGCGGCGAGCGCGTCTGCGACGCCCGCCGCCGGGGTAGCGGCGACGACGAGGCTTCCCGTGCCATGCTCGCCCTGGGCGAGCATGTCGAGCGCCGCGAGGCGGACCTCCTCCGGTCCCGCGTGCGCGGCGAGCAGGACGAGCAGGTCGCTCGGGCCGGCGAAGCCGTCGATGCCGACAGAGCCCGCGAGCTGGCGCTTGGCCTCCTGCACGTAGAGGTTGCCGGGCCCGACGATCACGTCGACGCGGGCGACGCTCTCGGTGCCGGCCGCCAGAGCGGCGATCGCCTGGGCTCCGCCCATGCGGTAGACGCGTTCGACGCCACACAGCCGGCACGTGCCCAGGATGACCGGGTCGATCTGCCCGTCGGGACCGGGCGGAGCGCAGACGCAGACGTCGAGCACCCCGGCCGAGCGAGCCGTCACCACGCCCATGACGACGGTGCTCGCATATGGCGCGCGCCCACCGGGGACATAGACTGCGGCGGAGCCGACCGGCACCTCGCGGAGCACGATCCGCTGGCCCTGGGAGAGCTCGACGCGGCGCTCCTCGCTGACGCCGGCCTCGGCGACGAAGGCGACGTTTTTGATCGCCACCTGCAGGCCGGCGACGAGCTCGAGCGGGAGCTGCCTGATCGCATCATCGAGCTCCTCCTCTCGCACGATCAGTGCCGCGGGGTCCTCGCCCTGGGTGTCGAAGCGGCGCGTGTAGTCGAGCACCGCCGCGTCGCCCTCCGATCGGACGCGCGCGATGATCTCCCGCACGTCCGCCTCGACCGAGGGCGCATCGGGGATCAGCGTGCGCAGGTATGCGCTCGCGCCCTCGGGGCCGCCGCGGCGCGCGACCTCCTCGGCGTCGAGGCGAGTGAGCTGCATGTCAGCCGACGCGTGCGGCGGGCATCCCGCGCAGCTGCTCCAGGAGGTCGTCGATCGGCGCCGCCTTGAGCTTGTGGGCGACGGGATTGGCGATCAGCCTCGCGGTGCACACGACGATCTCCTCGCGCACTACGAGGTTGTTCTCCGCAAGGGTCGTCCCGGTTGCGGTCAGATCGACGATCGCCTCGACGACCCCCGTCAGGGGCGCGAGCTCGACCGAGCCCTTCACCTCGACGATCTCGGCCTGGCGTCCGGTCTCCTCGAGGTGCCGCGAGGCGATCCGTGGGTACTTGGTGGCGACCCGCATCACGCCGAGGCGCCGCAGTGCCTCGAGCGCGGGGTCGGGACCGGCCTTGCTCGCGAGGACCATCGTGCAGCGTCCGTAGCCGAGGTCGAGGAGCTCATAGACGTCGCGGCCGGTCTCCCCTGCTTGTTGGGCGGTCTGCTCGAGCAGCACGTCCTTGCCCGTTATCCCGAGGTCGGCGGCGCCCGCCTCGACATAGGTCGGCACGTCCGAAGGGCGCATCGTGATGACGCCGATGTCCTCAAAGAGCAGCTTGCGCTCGTTCGAGCGGAGCTCCTCGGTGTCCAGCCCGAGAGCGGCGAGCAGGTCGACGGTGTCCTCGAACAGCGACCCGCGGGGAACCGCGATCGTAAGGCCGTTCGTCGGGCTCATCGGGCCGGTCCGCTTTGCGCGGCCGCCTGGCTTGCGGCCCCGGATCGGCCGTCGGCCGAGGGACGGGGAGCGCCCGCGAAGGCTTCGGCGCCCGGACGGGCGAGGAGCGCGCCAGTGCCCCGCTCCTCGCCTGCGAGGGCGATGTGCAGGCGGTCGACGCCGAGCGCGAAGCCGACGGCGGGCAGCGAGCGGCCGAAGCGGCCGAGCAGCTCGTCGTAGCGGCCGCCGCCACCGATCGGAGCGCCGAGCGCCGGGTCGTAGACGTCGAACACGGCGCCCGTGTAGTAGCCGATGTTGCGAATCAGGCCGAGGTCGAAGATGACGCGCTCGGCGACGGCGGGCTCGAGCAGGCCGTGGACGCGCCGCAGGCCCATGGCCGCCTCCTCGGCCGGCCCCGGCATCTCCTCGAGCACATTCGGGCCGCCCCGCCGCTGTGGCACCTCGAGCAGCATCTCGACGGCCTCACCGGAGAGCCCGGCCGCGGCGAGCTCCTGCTCGAGCCCGACGAAGTCGCGCAGGACGAGCGCCTCGAGCAGTCGTGGACGGGACGCCTCGGGGACCTGGAGGCTCGCCATCAGCGCCGGGAACAGAGAGGCGTCTCCGAGACCGACGCGGTAGTCCTTCAGCCCGACGGCGTCGAGCGCGTCGCAGAGCACCGTGAGCGCCTCGGCGGTGCCTCCGGGTGCGGGCGCGCCGATCAGCTCGATGCCGGCCTGCAGGAGCTCGCGTGGCTGACCCCTCTGAGGCCGCACGCCGCGGTAGCAGTGGGCGAAGTAACAGAACCGCAGGGGCGGCTCGGTCGACGGATAGCGGGTCGCCACGACGCGGGCGATCGGCACCGTCATGTCCGAGCGCAGCGCGAGCACGGCACCGGACTCGTCGAAGACGCGGTAGGCCGGCTTGGCTTCGGCCATGTCGGCGCGGGCGAGAACGGACTCGTACTCGAGCGCCGGCGTGTAGATCTCGCCGTAGCCGTGGCGCTCGAAGACCCCGCGCAGCGTGTCCGTGATCGCACGCACCTCGCGTGTCTCTTCGGGAAGCACATCGCGCGTCCCACTTGGGATCGGGTGGATCATTACGACCCGAGGTTAGAGACTAGGCGTGAACGGGCTCCGTGGCGACCCGCTCGATGCGGGCTCCAAGCTCGCGCAGGCGCTCGTCGATGCGCTCGTAGCCGCGGTCTATCTGGCGGATGTTGCCGATCTCGCTCCGTCCCTCGGCGCACAGGGCCGCCAGCAGCATCGCCATTCCCGCGCGGATATCGGGCGACTCGACGCGCGCGCCGCGAAGCCTGCGCGGGCCGGTCACGATCGCCCTGTGCGGGTCGCACATGACGATGTCGGCTCCCATCAGGATCAGCTTGTCGGTGAAGATCAGGCGGTTCTCGAACATCCACTCGTGAACCAGGATCGACCCCTCGGCCTGGGTCGCGAGGGCAACGGCGATCGAGGTGAGATCGGCGGGGAAGGCGGGCCAGGGGCCGTCCTGGATCTTGCCCTTGTAGTCGCCGTCGTCGGACTGGGCGACGAGCTTCTGGCCCCCTGGCACGAACACGTCGTTGCCATGAAGCTCGGAGCGCAGCCCGAGGCGTTCGAAGACGAGCCGGATCATCCTGAGGTCGCCCGGGACCGTGTCCTTGATCTGAAGCTCCCCGCCGGTCACACCGGCGAGAGCAATGAAGCTGCCGATCTCGATGTGGTCGGGCGCGACCTCGTGTTCGCAGCCGTGCAGGCGCTCGGCGCCGTTCACGGTTACCAAGTTGGAGCCGATGCCCTGGATGTCGGCGCCCATCTTCACGAGCATGCGGGCCAGATCCTGGACGTGGGGCTCGCAGGCCGCGTTTCCGATCACCGTCGTGCCCGGGGTGAGGGCCGCGGCCATCAACGCGTTCTCGGTGGCCATCACGGACGGCTCATCCATGAATACGTCGGTGGGCCGCAGACCGTTGGGAGCGCTCAGCACGATCTCGCCGTCCGACTCCGTGAGCGCTCCCATCGCTCGGAAGGCATCGAGGTGGGGGTCCAGGCGCCGGCGTCCGATCACGTCGCCGCCGGGAGGCGGCATGACGGCGCGGTGGAAACGCGCCAGAAGCGGCCCCGCCAGCAGGAACGAGGCGCGGATCAGCTCCGCCAGCTCGCGCTCGATCTCGACCGCATGCACGGCGGCCGCGCACAGGGCGACCTCGTTGGGGCCACGCCAGCTGACTCTTACGCCGATCTCCGTCAGGATCGCGAGCATCGCCTCGACGTCGCGGATGCGGGGCACGTTGCGCACGATGACCTCGTCCTCGGTGAGGACGGCGCTGGCAAGGATGGGCAGGG
>DASZIU010000161.1:0-33881 GCA_035948815.1 Solirubrobacteraceae bacterium
GGCTAGGAACTTACAGCTAGGCTCTGATCATGGCCCCTGACGGAGACGTGGTGACGGCTAACGCCGCCGGTGTGGAACGCGCCGCGCCCGGGGACGTGCGGGTGCGCCGGGCCATGCTCTCCGTATCGGACAAGCAGGGCATCGTCGACTTCGCGCGCGGGCTCGAGCAGCTTGGGATCGAGATCGTCTCGACGGGCGGCACCGCCTCCGAGCTCGCCGGGGCCGGGATCGCCGTGCGGGCGATCGAGGACTTCACCGGCTTTCCCGAGGTGATGGACGGGCGCGTCAAGACGCTTCACCCGCGCCTGTACGCCGGCCTGCTGGCGCGCCGCGACGACGAGGAGCACCTGCGCGCCGCCGCGGAGCTCGAGATCGAGCCCGTCGACCTCGTCTGCGTCAACCTCTATCCGTTCGAGCAGACGGTCGCGCGGGGGGACGCCGACGAGCAGGAGGTGATCGAGAACATCGACATCGGCGGCCCGACGATGATCCGCGCGGCCGCCAAGAACCACGCCTTCGCCGCGGTGCTCGTCGACCCGAGCGACTATCAGCCGGTGCTCGAGGAGCTGCGCGAGTCCGGCGGGCGCCTGTCGATGCAGACGCGCGAGCGCCTCGCGGCGAGAGCCTTCGCCTACACCGCGCGCTATGACGCCGCGATCTCGGGCTGGTTCGCGCCGCGCGTCCACGAGGGCTTCCCGCCGACGTGGGTGGACGCCTTCGAGAAGGTCACCGACCTGCGCTACGGCGAGAACCCGCACCAGCAGGCCGCCTTCTACGCCCGCGTCTCCTCCCCGACCCACCTGCTCGACGGGGTCGAGCAGCTCCACGGCAAGGAGCTGTCCTTCAACAACCTGCTCGACCTCAGCTCCGCGCGCGAGCTGGTCGAGGAACTCGACGGCGCCGCATGCGTGATCGTCAAGCACAACAACCCCTGCGGCTGCGCCGTCGCCGACACCGTGCAGCACGCCTACGAACGCGCCTTCGCGTGCGACCCGCTGAGCGCCTACGGCGGCGTGATCGCGCTCAACCGTCGCGTCGATCAGGCCTGCGCCGAGCGGCTCGGCAAGCAGTTCATCGAGGTCCTGCTGGCGCCCGGCTACGACCCCGACGCGCTCGAGCTGCTGCAGGCCAAGAAGAACGTGCGCCTGCTCGAGCTCGCGCAATGGCCGCCACCGCTGCGGGAGGTCGAAGGCAAGCCGGTGATCGGTGGCGAGCTCGTCCAGACGCACGACGAGGTCTCCGAGACGCGCGAGCAGATGCGCGTGATCAGCGCCAGGCAGCCGACCGAGCCCGAGTGGGAGGACATGCTCTTCGCCTGGAAGGTCTGCCGCCACGTTCGCTCCAACGCGATCGTGATCGCGGCCGCCGGCGCGACGGTCGGGATCGGCGCCGGCCAGATGAGCCGGGTCGACGCGGTCCGCATCGCGATCGAGAAGGCAACCGACGCGCAGCCCGAGCTGCTCGCCGGGGCGGCGCTCGCCTCCGACGCCTTCTTCCCCTTCCCCGACGGCCCGCAGCTCGCGATCGACGCGGGCGTCAGCTCGATCATCCAGCCCGGCGGCTCGGTGCGCGACGAGGACGTCATCGTGGCCGTCGACGCCGCAGGCGTGGCGATGGTCGCCACCGGTCGCCGCCACTTCCGGCACTAGGGCGCTCGAGCATCCTTCCCGCGCTGGCTGCCGGTAGGGGTTGAGTTGCCGCCCCTGGCTGCCGGTAGGGGTTGACGGCTGGCGAATATTGCGATATATCGTGAGCGTACTTTGATATTGCTCGATAGGAAGGAACGCAATGTTCACGCCTGAGACAGAGAACGTAGGAAGAGGGCGCTGCGCGCCCGGATTCCACCGCCACCGCCGGCACGGATTCGGCCCGGGCCCGGGACCCTTCGGGGATTTCGGACCGTGGGCGGGCTGGGGTCGCGGGCCGCGTGGCCGCGGGCGCAAGGCACGGCGCGGGGACATCCGCACGGCCGCGCTGCTGCTGCTCGCCGAGGAGCCCCGCAACGGCTACCAGATCATGCAGGAGGTCGAGGACCGCAGCGAAGGCGCA
The DNA here is from genome assembly GCA_035948815.1 of Solirubrobacteraceae bacterium. Lineage (GTDB taxonomy): Bacteria > Actinomycetota > Thermoleophilia > Solirubrobacterales > Solirubrobacteraceae > Palsa-744. The sequence goes on from DASZIU010000161.1 coordinate 2,050, forward strand.
TGGCGCCCGAGCCCCGGCTCGGTCTACCCCGCGCTGCAGCAGCTCGAGGACGAGGGCCTGATCCGCTCGGAGGAGATCGACGGGCGCAAGCTCTTCGCCCTCACCGACGACGGACGCAAGGTCGTCGCGGACCGCGACGCCGACCGGCCGGCGCCGTGGGAGCAGATGGGCGATGAGCTCAGCGACCGGGCCCACGAGCTCGGCAAGCTCGTCCGCGACGTCGCCTACGCCTTCGCGCAGGTCATGCGCACGGGCAGCGACGAGCAGATCGCGAAGGCCGGCGAGGTGCTCGCCAACACCCGCCGCGACCTCTACCGGATCCTCGCCAACGGCGAGGGCGAGGACGCGACGGACAAGCGCGAGGTCTGAGACCGGCCGGACGGCCGGCTAAAGGACGGCCCCCGTCCCTCAGCGGAGCGCGCGGGCGGAGACCCCGAGAAGCGGGTCTTCCGCCTGCGTCTGCTCCGGCGCGTCGGCGAGGCGCATGCTCTCGGCGAGCTCGTCGAGGTTCCGGAGCATCGCGCGTTCGCTGAGCGGCTGCATGACGCCGCGCAGCGCGAGCATCGCGCCGACCCAGCGCGGCGCCCAGATCCGCGCGGACCGCCGTTCGATTCCGCGCTCGATCGCATCGATCGCCGTGGAGAGCGGCGCGGGGTTGCGCAGGAACGCGGGCGCCGTCGAGTTCACCGCCTGCGTCGAGGGCAGCGCGAAGCTCTCGCGCACGAGGTCGGTGTCGATGAAGCCGAAGTAGGCGCAGCCGACGCTCGCGCCGCGGACGGCGCTCTCGACGCGAAGCGAGTCCGTCAGCGCCTCGACGCCCGCCTTCGCGGCGGTGTAGGGGCCCATCAGCGGCCCGTGCAAAGCCGCCGCGAGCGAGGCGATGTTGAGCAGATATCCCTGCCGCTCCTGGATCTGGGAGATGACCGCGCGATCGGTGCGCCACACGCCGAGCAGGTTCACGGCCAGCGTCCGCTCGACGTGCTCGACGGGCGCCGCAGCGAGCGAGCCCGCGAACCCGATCCCCGCGTTCGCGATCGCGACGTCGATCCCGCCGAAGCGCTCGACGGTCGCGGCGACCGCGCGCTCCAGCGAGTCGAGCTCGGTGACGTCGGCCTCCAGGGCGATCGCGCGGTCACCCAGCTTCGCCGCGTTCTCCTCCAGACGCTCCGGCTCGAGGCCGACGAGCGCGACGTTCGCACCTTTGGCGTGCAGCCGTTCCGCGCTGGCGGCCCCGATGCCCCGCGCGGCTCCCGTGATGAACACGGTGCGTCCATTGATGTCATACCGAGCGTGCGATTGGCGCTTCAGGGGTGGCACCGCACAAGCCTACCCTGGTAGGGTCGCCGGATGGCAGGCCCGGGTCCCACCTCGACGGCGCTCGAGCTTGCCGCGGCGCTTCGCCGCCGCGAGCTCTCCGCGGTCGAGCTGCTCGACGAATGCCTCGCAGCCGTCGATGAGCGAAACCCGCAGCTGAACGCCGTCATCTGGCGCAACGACGACGAAGCGCGGGCCGCGGCCGCCGAGGCCGACCGCCGCCTGGCGGCCGGCGGCGAGGCACCGTTCCTGGGCGTGCCCCTGCCGATCAAGGACCTCACTCCCGTAGCCGGCTGGCCCGTCACCTACGGCTCGCGCGGCGCCTCGGACCGGCCGAGCGAGGAGAGCGAGCTCGTCGTCGACGCCTTCCTGCAGGCGGGGTTCGTCCTCTGCGGTCGCACGAACACACCCGAGTTCGGCGTGATCACCGCCGCCGAGAACCTTCGCTACGGGATCACGCGGAACCCCTGGGACCTCGAGCGCTCACCGGGCGGCTCGAGCGGCGGAGCCGCCGCGGCGGTCGCCGGCGGGATGTTCCCGATCGCCCATGCCAACGACGGCGGCGGGTCGATCCGGATCCCCGCCTCCTACTGCGGCCTGGTCGGCCTGAAGCCGAGCCGCGGCCGCGTCCCCCGCCTCGCGCAGAGCTGGCTCGGCGCCGTCGTCGAGGGCGTCGTCTCGCACACCGTCGCCGACTCCGCTGCCGTCCTTGATGCGATCTCCGGCCCCGATCCCGCCGCCTGGTACAACGCGCCGGCGCCGGCGCGGCCCTTCACGCAGGAGACCGACACGCCGCCCGGCACGCTTCGCATCGGCCTGATGGCCCGCGCTCCGCTCGGGATGCCGACGGCCGAGGAGTGCAGCGAGGCGGCGCGCGCGGTTGCGGCGACACTCGAGGAGCTGGGGCACTCGGTCGCCGAGGTCGAGGTGCCGACAATCTCCGAAGAGATGGTCCCGCCCTTCATCGCGCTCACACGGGCCGGTCTCGGCGACTACGACGGCGTGGACTGGTCCGCAGTCGAGCCGCACATCGCCTTCCAGCGCAAGGCAGCCGACGAGCTCGGCGCATTCGAGTTCATGCAGGCGGCGCGGGCGCTCGAGCTGCTCAGCCGGCGCGAGGTCGTCCGCTGGGGCCGGGACTTCGACGTCCTGCTGACGCCCACCTCGGCGATCCTCCCACCCATCGCCGGCGCGACCCTCGAGGCCCAGCACGCGACGCCCGGCGAGCCCGTGCTCGACGTCGTCGCGAGCGTCGCCTTCACCGCCTTCGGGAACGTCAGCGGGCTACCGGCCGTCAGCCTGCCGCTGCACTGGACCGACTCGGACCTTCCGGTCGGGGTGCAGCTCACGGGCGGGCCCTGGCAGGAGGCGATGCTGATCTCGCTCGCGGCCCAGCTCGAGCAGGCGATGTCCTGGTCAGGGCGCCGGCCGGCGCTGCTCGAGGCCGCCTCGCAGAGCTAGCCGCTCGCGCGCACGCGAAGCAGCACCGTCGAGTCCGGTCCCACGCCGGCGCCGATCGATCCGCTCGAGGTGCGCGAGCTATGCCCCCAGACGTCGCGCAGCAGATAGCGTCGCGCGCCGCCCAGGCCGATCGCAGCCGCGGTCGTCTGGATCCGGCGCGAGGACGAGCCCCGGTTCAGGAGCGCGACCGCGCGCGAGCCGTCGGCGAGCGGCTTGACCCACACCTGTCCGTTGCCCGATGTCGAGACGAGCGTCCCCTGGACGCCCGCCGGGTCCTGGTCGATCGCCACCACCTCGCCGTTGGAGACCGCCGCGCGGCTGGCGCCCGAGAGGCGCGTCAGGTTGTCGCTGATCATCAGCGGCGCGGCGAGAATCGCCCACATGCTCAGCTGGCTGCGGAACTGCGCCGGCGAGAGGCCCTGATCGGGTCCGAGGTAGTCGGGGTCGTTCCAGTGGCCCGGCCCCGCCGCCTGCGGCTGGGCTGCGTCGGCGTCCATGTTGCGCAGGACGTCGGCGAACGAGACATGGCCGGGCGCGCCGACGTCCGTGTCGGTTCGCCAGCTGTTGCCGACGCCCGGCCCGAAGGCGTAGGAGGCGAACGCCGATTCGCCCAGCGAGGGCTGGCCTTCGGCGTACTGCCCCGGCTGCAGGAAGTTGCAGATCGACAGCAGCATCGCCCGGCCGCTCGAGTTGGCGACGATCGCGGCGTGGAAGCCCGAGTAGGCGGCGGCGGGGCTGAGGTGCTGCTCGGCCGCGCCGCAGAAGTCGACCTTCACGGCGTCGAAGCCCCACGCCGCGAACGTGTTGGCGTCCTGCTGGTAGTGGCCGTAGCTGCCCTGCCCCGCGCCTCCGCAGCCGTTGGCGCCCGCGTCGGTGTACAGGCCCGCGAGCAGCCCGGCCCGATGGAGGGTTCGGGTGAGCCAGGCCATCCCGTGTGGCCACTGGGAGCGGCTCACGTGGATCTGGCCGTCCGCTTCCCGCGCGCCCTGCCACCAGCCGACGTCGAGCCAGACGAACCTGTAGCCGATCGGCGCGAGCCCGAGCGAGACGAGTTGACTCGCCTGCTCGAGGACCGTCGACTCGGAGTAGCGCGCCCCGAACGCGAAGTAGCTGTCCCAGCCCATGTAGGGCGTGCCGGTCAGGCCCGAGGCGCTCAGGGCGGCGGCGGCCCTGACCGTCGCGTGGCGCTGTGTGTGAGGCGGCGTCGCCGCGTTCGCGCTCGCCGCGCCCGGCGCCAGCAGGGCGAGCAGCGCGCACAGGCAGGCTGCGCGGGCCGCCACGGAGCTAGCGGGCGCGCGTGCCATGACGCACCGAGGCCCGCTGGGCGGCGCCGAGCTGGACCACCTGTTCGGAGAGCACCGATTCGATCACGCCGATCACCGTGCCGCTCACGCCGAGCAACGCCGGGAGCCTGTGCCTGGCGGCGAGCAGACGCCGGCCCGCCACGTTGAGGCGCAGCGTGACGATGGCCCGCTGCCCGCGGCCGAGCCGCGCCCTGGCGGCGCCGAGCGTGATCGTCACGCGACGCAGCGCGCCAGCGCGCGCGTGTGGGCGTGAGCGTGGCGCTCGGGCCGCGAGGCCGACGATCCGTCCCGCCTGCAGCGACTCGACGACCGTCAGGCGGATCACGATCCGGCAGCTGCCGGCGGCCCGGCTCGAGCAGCTCACGGGAACGCTGACCTGGCCACCGCGAACCCGCGCGCGGCCCACGAGCGTCTCGCCCGCGGAGCCGGGGACTCCCTGCGCCGGGATCGTCACGAAGGCGCTCCTGGCGGTGGCGCTGCCGCCGGCGTTCTTCGCGGTCACCTGGCACTGGATGTGGCGTCCGATGTCGTTCCCCTTGACCGTGTAGCTCGACGAGGTCGCCCCGGGGATCGCCAGCAGGTCTCGCAGCCACTGGTAGGTCAGCTGCGCCGTCGAGCCCGACGGCACCCCCGACCTGCATGTGAGCCGCTGACCGACCGCCGGCGTGCCCGCGATCGAGGGGTGCGGGTTGACCAGCGGCACGTTGCTCGAGACGGCGGTGGTGAAGATCGTGTCGGGCCCAGTGCCGGTGCCCGCCGCGCTCGAGGCGGTCAGGCGGTAGTGGTAGGTCGTGTTCGGCTGAAGCCCCGAGATGGTCGCGTTCACCGCCTGGGCGCCGCCCGCCGCCGCCGGCAGCCCGCCACAGGGAACGCTCTGCCCGTAGGACGTAGTCGTTCCCCATTCGAACGAGCAGGAGCCGAGCGACGCGTCGTTCGGATCGACCGATCCCGAGAGCGTCGCGGCGGTCGAGGTGACTTCCGCGGGGGTGGCGGCGCCGACCGAGGGCGGCGGAACGCGAGCGACGATCGCCCGCCCGGCGCCGTCGACGGCGACGCACAGGCCGCTCGCCACGCACGAGACGCCGGTCATCGGGCCTCCGGGACCCGATTCGATCCATCCCGGCACGCCGGAGCTCGGATGGTCGGAGGCGAACGCCTCACCGTGCCCGCCGACCAGCACGCACAGCCCCGACGGTGCGCACGAGGCCGCGGCGAGCCCACCGTGGGGGTCCACCCCCGTCGAGCTCCAGGTCGGCGACCCTCCCGCCGCGTCCGCGCTGGCGAGGACGTCACCGCCCCCCGGGGCTCCGGCGTCGACGGCGACGCACGCCGCTCCGCCGCACGACACCGCGGTCAGGGCGAGCGCCCCCGGAACCAAGGCGCGATGCCTCCACGAGCCCGAGCCGGGGCTCGCGCTTGCGAGGACGCCGCCCGCCGAGTCCACAGCGACGCATTCGGAGCCCGAGCAGGAGACGCCCTGCAACGGACCCGCGTTGGTGAAGACGGTGCTCCAGCTCGCCGCCGGCGACGCCGGGTTCGAGCTCGCGAACACCCTGCCCGCTTCGTCAACCGCCACGCAGAGCGAGCTGTTCGGGCACGAGACGCCCGTGAGCGCGGCGGTGCCGAGCGCGAGCGAGGACCATCCGCCGCCGACGGGATGTGTCGCGGTGAAGGCGACGCCACGGTCGTCGACCGCGACGCACAACCCCGCCGACGGGCAGGACACGGCGGTCAGGACATGTCCCGAGTCGATCGCGGCGGGCGAGGTCCACGGCGCGCCGGGCGATGCCGGATCGGTGGCGCTGAGCACGCCTCCCGAGCGGTCGACGGCCACGCAGAAGGATTCGCTGACGCACGAGACCGCACTCAGCGGCGCGCTGTCGATCGTCGCGGGGGCCGACCAGCCGAGTGCGGGCGTGGCTGCGGCCTGGGCGGGGAACAGCAGCGCCACGGCCAGCGCGAGCATCAGGGCAGGCCGCATCGGCGCCCGGGCGCGCACACGGCAGCGCCGAGATGACGCGCCGATCGCCCTCCGCAAGGCCCTTCGGTGATCGCTGCGTGTCGGTAGTGTCGTCAAGCGGCTCCCCGTGTCGCGGCGTCTTCGCTCGGTGCGTTGCAACTCGCGCGGCGCTCGCGAGTTGCGCTCCTCGCAGAGCTCGCGCTAGTCGATCTCGACGAGCTGGAGTCCGAGTCCGAGGCGGTCGCCGGGATCCACGCGGCAGCGGCCCACCCTCGCGCCGTTCACCGCGACCCCGTTCTTCGAGGCCAGGTCGCGGACGACCCAGGTGCCATCGCGGAACAGGAGCAGCGCATGGCGGCGGGAGACCGTCTGATCGCGCAGGACGATGTCGCACGAGGACGCTCGTCCGATCAACAGAGCCTCCTGGGCGCCCGACCAGTCGAGCGCCAGCACGAGCGGGCTCCGGGGGGCCGTGCGCTTTCCCGCGATCCGCTCGAGGCTCGCGCGCAGGCGTCGCGTCGCCGACGCCAGCCGGCCCCCGGCTGTGGGCCCCCGCGGACCGCGCAGCGCGAGATCGCCGATCACTCCATGCGGTTCGATCAGGCGCGGGCCGAAGAGCATGCCCAGGCGGTGTGTGAGCGTCTGTTCGCTCAGCAGTCCCTGCGCGAACGCCGCGTTCAGGGTCCCCGCCAGCCGCTCTCGGGAGCTGCCCGGTCTCAACACGGGAACCAGTCTCCCGCACCGGCGTTCAGTTGTCCATCGATCGCCGAGGGGGTGCCGGGGCGCCATCCGTGCGCTGCTTTATGTCAACATCCCTGGCGTGCGAGGGATCGCCATGCTCGTCCTCGTCTTGGGGGTGTCTGTAGCGCAGAGCGCCGCGGCGTCGCCGAACGCGCGCGTCCAGTCCGCTCCGAGCCCCGAAGGCGGTGCCGGAGTCCCGGCGCCGAAGCCCACCGCGACGCTCTCCTCGCACGGCGTCGCGACCGCCCGCTGCGCGACCACCTGCACGGTCGTGCTGCAGGCCCACCGGCGGGCGCACCTGCACTCCTATCGCGTCCGCCTCGAACGCACGCTTCCGGCACCCGCGACCGTGACGATGCGGCTGCCCGGAGAAGCGCTGCGGCGCCTCGGCCGCGGGCGCGCGCTCTTCAGCGTGGAAATCGACGGGACGCCGATCGCCTCGCGCACCGTCACCATCGGCTGAGCCGGCGAGCGGTCTCGACGAAGTCCAGAGCCCTTCGTCGAGACCGTGCCGTGAGGGAGCTCGCGTGCCGCGTCCCCGCTCAGGACGCGGGCGTCGCGTCGAGGAAGCCGTAGACCTCCCGGACCTTCCCGTCGTCGGCGACGAGCACGTCGAAGCCGACGAACGTCGGCTCGGCCTCGCCCGCGGGCCCCGCGTGCCACTGGAAGCGGGCCTGGTTGTGGTGGGAGTCGACCGGCCCGCCGAGCCTGAACTCGTAGCCGGGGAAGCGCTCCTGCGTCGATGCGATGAACGCGTCGATCTGCTCGGGACCCCGCAGCTCGACGTGGGGGTCGGTGTAGGTGCCCTCGGGGCTGTAGAGGGCGGCGAGCTTCGCGCGCCGCCGCTCCGCGTCGCCCTCGTTGAAGGTCGCGATGTAGCGCTCGACGATGTCCTGGATGTCAGCCATTTGAGTCCTCCTTGGGTGGTTGGGGAGGCGAAGCTTCGCGCCCGCGCCGACGCTTGTCGATTACGTGCGCGGTAACCGCCGTGCGGCCGGTGAGGGAGCCGTGACGCTCCACCCGCGCAACACCGCAGCCCGCGCTCGTCGGCGGCCGGCGAGCCGCTAGCCTGGGCCTCTGATGCCGGTTAATGGCCTCCACCGCGTAGTCATCGTGGGCGGCGGGTTTGGCGGGCTGCAAGCGGCGGCAAGGCTCCGCCGAGGGCCCGTCGAGGTCACGCTCGTCGACCGGCGCAATTTCCATCTCTTCCAGCCGCTCACCTACCAGGTGGCCACGGGTGCGCTCTCGCCGGGCGACATCGCCTATCCGCTGCGGGCGATCTTCAAGGGCGACGAGAACGTCCGCGTGATGCTCGCCGAGGCCGCCGACTTCGACCTCGAGAACCGCCGCGTGCAGCTCCGCTCGGTCTCGGGTGTGCCGGCGCCGGATTCGGTCTCATACGACTCGCTGATCGTCTCCGGCGGCTCGCAGTACTCCTACTTCGGGCACGACGACTGGCGCCGCTACGCGGCAGAGGTCAAGTCGCTCGAGAGCGCGATCACGGTGCGCGGGCGGATTCTCAGCGCGTTCGAGGCGGCGGAGATCGAGCCCGATCCCGAGCGCCGGGTGCCGTGGCTCACGTTCGCCGTCGTCGGCGGAGGACCGACCGGCGTCGAGATGGCGGGCCAGATCGCCGAGCTCGCGCGCGACACGCTCAGCCGCGAGTTCAGGTCGGCCGACCCCAGCAGCGGGCAGATCCTGTTGATCGAGGCCACCGATCGCGTGCTCGCGAGCTTCCCGCCGTCGCTCTCGGCGAAGGCCGAACGGTCGCTGCGGCGAATCGGCATCACCCCGATGCTCGGAAAGATGGTCGTCGGCGTGGACGGCGAGGGCGTCTCGATCGACGACGGGAGCGGCAGCGTGCAGCGGCTGGCGACCCGCACCGTCGTGTGGGCGGCCGGCGTCGCCGCCTCGCCGCTCGCCCGCCGGCTCGCGGAGCTGAGCGGCGCCGAGCTCGACCGTGCCGGGCGCATCACCGTCGAAGCTGACCTCACGCTTCCCGGCCATCCCGAGGTGTACGCCCTCGGCGACATGGTCAGGCCGCGAGCCGAGGACGGACAGCCGATGACCCTGCCGGGCGTCGCGCCGGTCGCGATGCAGGAGGGCCGCTATGCGGCAAGCGCGATCGTCGAGCGCCTGCACTCACAGGACAGCGTCCCGTTCCGCTACCACGACAAGGGCAACCTCGCCACGATCGGCCGGGCGTCTGCCGTCGCCGACATCCGAGGCCTGCACCTGAGCGGGTTCATCGCCTGGATGACCTGGCTGGTGGTGCACCTCTGGTACCTCGTCGGCTTCCAGAACCGGGTCGTCGTGTTCATCCGATGGGCCTTCAGCTTCGCCACCCACGGCCGCGGTGCGAGGCTGATCACCGGGGCGGAGGCGAGCAGCGACAGGCAGGCCGAGGGCGGAGGGGATGGAGGCGGGCCAGGCGGCGAGGAACCGGCCGCGCGCCCGCGGGCCACGGCTGAGAACGTCGGCTGACGCCGCTCGCGCGGTCATGCCGAGATTGCGGAGCCTCAGAAGCGTTCGATTTCGTAGCTCCCCGGGGGCACCCCTTCCAGGGCAGCTTCGATCGTCACCGTCCCAGACGCTTCTGCCGTTTTCGGACAGCTGTGTCCGCTCAGCTTCGCAATCAGGTTCACGTGCCCGGAGACGTGCACGCTCGTGAGCGGCCCGGAGCTGGGTGTGGCGCCCGCGAGCCGCGTCAGCTTCCACACGCAGTTCGTTTCTTTGTCTTCGAAGATCGCGGCCGGCGTGAAGTGCTCGGTGATCGTTTCACCGGTCACCGCGACCGACGCCAGTTTCGATCCTCCCGATTCGGTCGCCGTGCTCACCTTTTCGCCTTTGGACGTTTCGCACTTCTCGAACGCTTCGGCGCCCCCTCCCCCATTGAGGAACTTCAGCGTCCTGCCGCCGCTGCCCTCGAAGATCATGGCCCCGTTGAAGCCTTCGCATGTGAAGCCCGGGAAGGAGACCAGGTTGATCACCGCCGTGCGCTGTTCTCTGGGCACCGGCTTGCCGTTGCTGATCAGCCGCAGTTTCGGCCCTGCCGCGGCTGACGGCGAAGCTCCGGCCGCGAGCATGAGCACCGGGGCGAGCAGCGAGGCCGCGACACGTGAATGGCGCAACACCATCGTCGGAGCCTTCCCTTGTCGAAGTACCGGTGAGGCGGGGGCAGTATAGCCCTACCGAGCTCATAGGTCAGGGCCGATTTTGCGCGCGCCCAATGCCCCGTGCGGGACTCGAACCCGCCCCACCGGATTAAAAGTCCGGCGCTCTACCAGATGAGCTAACGGGGCCTGCGGCGGACAGTCTGGCAGAAGGCCTCGCCGACCGAATCGGCAGGGCTCAGCTGGCCTCGACCTCCTCGAGGCTCTCCTCGGACGGGCTTTCGGCGGCCGCCACGCGGAGCATCTCCTCGATCCGCGTCAGCTTCACGCGGGGACGTCCAGCGGACTCTCCGAGCGCGCGCTCGTGCTTGTCGATCTCGACCCACCCGTCGTAGGTGACGAGGTCGGGCTGGCGGGTGCGGAAGAGCGCCTCGACCGCCGCCGCGTCTGCCTCTCGCGGCACGTGTCGCCCCGTGCCGCCCTCTCCGGGTCCGAGGAGATCGGCGACGATCGCGTCGACGGTCTCCTGGGCGTCCTTCTTATTCGTGCCGATCACCCCGGTCGGGCCTCGCTTGATCCAGCCTACGACGTACTCGCCGGCGACCGGGCCGGCGGTCTCCGGGTCGATTATGCGACCCGCCTCGTTGGGGATCACGCCGCCCCGCTCGTCGAAGGGAACGCCGGGGAGGGGTACGCCGCGGTAGCCGATCGCGCGGAACAGGAGGCCCGCAGCGATCGTCTCGCGCTCCTCGCCCGCCTCGGCACGGAGGCGCCCGTCGGGCGCCGGGACGAGCTCGTTGCGCACGAGCTCGACCGCATCGAGGCGTCCATCCTCGCCGGCGAGCAGCTCGACTGGCGAGAGCAGAAAGCGAAGGACGACGCGCTTGGGCTTGCCGGTCGGGACGCGGGAGGCGTACTCGCGCAGGATCTCCACGTTGCGTCGCGAGGTGATGTCCGCCTCGGCCTGGGGATCGGCGACGGCAAGCGCGCGATCGAGCTCGGTGGGGTCGACGATCACGTCGGCCTCCGAGAGCTCGCCCAGCTCGAGCAGCTCGGGATTCGTGAAGGCGGCCTGCGCCGGCCCGCGGCGACCGACGACGACGACCTCGCGCACCTTGCTGGCGGCAAGGACCTCGAGCGCGTGGTCGGCCGTGTCGGTTGGCGCCAGCTCGGCGGGGGCGAGGACGAGCATGCGGGCGACGTCGAGTGCGACGTTGCCGTTGCCGATCACGAGCGCCCGCTCGGCCGACAGCAGGTCGACCTCCAGGTCGGTGTGATCCGGATGGCCGTTGTACCAGCCGACGAACTCGGTCGCCGCGTGGGACCCGGCCAGGTGTTCCCCGGGGATCCCGAGCGGGCGATCCAACGGCGAGCCGGTCGCGTAGACGATCGCGTGGTAGTGCTCGAGCAGGTCCTCGCGGCTGACGTGCTCGCCGAACGTGAGGTTCCCGAAGTAGCGGAAGCGCGGATGCGCCGCCGTCTTCTCGTACACGCGCGTGACCGACTTGATCTTCGGGTGATCGGGCGCGACGCCCGACCGGACGAGCCCCCAGGGTGTGGGCAGGCGCTCGAGCATGTCGACGTCGAACCGTCCCTCGGACTCCTTCAGCAGGTGCCCTGCTGCGTAGAAGCCGGCTGGACCGGAGCCGATCACGGCGATGCGGATTGCTTGGTCTGTCACGTCGTAGCGGGGCCTTTGGGTCGGTGCTCTTCGTGGCTGTGAGACATGGGCGCGGCCCGACTCGAACGGGCGACCCCCTCGGTGTAAGCGAGGTGCTCTGGCCAACTGAGCTACACGCCCGTGGGGATCTCAAGGCTAGCGCCAGGGCGGGGTCGGCTAGGATTCGGTCACTTCCCCGGGGATCTCCGTGAATACTGTAGACACCGCCCATAGCGAGGGGCCGTCGGCATTCGCGCAGGCCGCCGAGTTGGAGTTGCGCGGCGTGAGCAAGCGCTATCCGGGCGAGCGCGAGCCGGCGATCCGCGACCTCTCCCTTACCGTGCCGGCGGGCGAGGTGTGCGTGCTCGTGGGTCCCTCCGGCTCGGGCAAGACGACGACCATGCGGCTGATCAACCGGATGATCCCGATCAGCTCCGGAGACATCCTGCTCGGTGGGCGCAGCGTGCTCGATCGCGACCCCAAGGAGCTGCGGCGGGAGATCGGCTACGTGATCCAGCAGGTCGGCCTCTTCCCGCACCAGACGGTCGGGGAGAACATCGCCACCGTCCCGCGCCTCCTGGGTTGGCAGAGGGACAGGATCCGTGCGCGCGTACGCGAACTGCTCGAGCTCATCGACCTCGATCCGCAGGAGATGGAGAGCCGCTATCCGTCTCAGCTGTCGGGCGGCCAGCGCCAGCGCGTGGGCGTCGCCCGGGCACTGGCCGCCGACCCGCCGCTGATGCTGATGGACGAGCCGTTCGGTGCGATCGACCCGATCAACCGCAGCCGCCTGCAGGACGAATTCCTGCGGCTACAGGACAAAGTCAAGAAGACCGTCGTGTTCGTCACCCACGACATCGACGAGGCGATCAAGATGGGCGACCGCATCGCGATCCTGCGCGAGGGCGGGGTGCTCGCCCAGTACGACACTCCCCGCCAGATCCTGACCCATCCCGCGGACGATTTCGTCGCCCAGTTCGTGGGCGCGGACCGGGGGCTCAAGCGCCTCGCGCTGACCACGGTCGGCGAGCTGAAGCTGATGCAGCCGAACGGCTCCGGCGCGACCGGCACGACGAACGGCGCGCTCACGCTGCCGCGCGAGACCTCGGTGCGGGATGCACTCTCGCTGATGCTGACGGCCAACGGTGAGCCGATCACGGTCGTTGACGGCGACGGCCGCGTCGAGGGGCTGCTGACGCTGCGCGTCATCGAGCATCTCCTCTCCGACGAGGCCGGCGGCGAGGGCGTCTCTGAGATGGCGCGCATGCTGTCCCATCCCGCGGGACCCCCGGAGGCGGAGCGCTGATGGGCCTGCCGGTGGCGGCGTTCACCCCCGTGATGGCCGCCGCCGGACCGGTCATCCCGAACTACGGCTCGCAGAGCTCGAGCTGCGTCGTGCACAACCACCTGTTCTGCACCGACTGGGTCAGCCACAACTGGGGCCCGGTCCTGTGGCCCGCGCTTCGAGGCCACATCGTGCTGGCGGCCGTCGCAGTCGCGATCGGCTTCGTCATCTCGATGGGGCTCGCGCTGCTCGCCCACCGCTATGGCTGGGTCGAGCGACCCACCGTGGCCGTCACGACGATCCTCTACACGATCCCGTCACTGGCACTGTTCGAGCTGCTCGTGGCGCCGGTCGGGCCGAACGTGTACTCGGCCGAGATCGCGCTCGTCTCCTACACCCTGCTGATCCTGTTCCGCAACATCCTCACGGGCCTGCAGGAGGTGCCCGAGGACGTGCTCGACGCCGCCGAGGGCATGGGCATGTCACGCCGCGAGACGCTGCTCCGCGTCGAGCTGCCGCTCGCGTTGCCGGCGATCATCGCCGGGCTGCGGATCGCGGTGGTGACGATCATCGCGCTCGCGACGATCGTCTACACGATCTACAACGCGGGGCTCGGGGTGCCGATCCACACGGCCCTGGGCGAGGGTCCGTTCAAGACGGAGCTGATCGCCGCCGGAGGCCTCGCGATCGTGCTCGCGCTGGGGGCCGACGGGCTGCTCGTGCTCGCGCAGCGAGCTCTCACACCATGGACCCGCGCGCGGGCGACGTAGAGAGCGGCCGGCGTTGCACGAATTCATCGAAGCCTTCCACTTCATCGCCCGCAACGGGGCGATCCCGGGCGAGCCGGGACTGCCGAGCCTCGCGCAGCTCACGCTCGAAACGCTGAAGGTCGGGGCGATCGGAGTCGCGATCTCCGTTGCGATCGCGCTCCCGCTCGGCGTCTGGCTGGGCCACATGCATCGCGGCTCCTTCCTCGCGATCAACGTCGGGAACGTCGGCCGCGCCCTGCCGAGCCTCGTCGTGCTTGCGATCGGCGACGCGTTCCTGGGCCTGGGGCTGACGGTGGTCGAGCTCGCGCTGGTGGTGCTCGCCGTGCCTCCGATCGTGACGAACGCATATCTTGCGGTCGATGGGGTGGACCCCGATCTCGTGGACGCTGCGCGCGGAATGGGCATGAGCGGACCCGAGATCGTCAGGCGGGTCGAGCTGCCCCTTTCCGTGCCGCTCGTGTTCGCCGGCATCCGGACGGCGGCGGTGTTCGTGATCAGCACCACGACGATCGCCTCGCTCGCCGGATTCAGCGGCAGCCTCGGGGACATCATCGCCAACGAGACGAGCTACCACCTCTCTGGCGTGCTCGGAGCCGCGATCTGCGTGGCGGCGCTCGCGCTCGTGGTCGAGGGAGCGCTGACGCTGCTCCAGCGCGCGGTCACTGCGCCCGGCCTGCGCGTCTCCCCCTCGGCGCAGAGGACCGCCGCCTATCTCGAGGCGGCGCACTCCTAGCTCGATCTTCTCTGCAAGCAAGTCCCGACCAACCAGTAGGAGGCGGCGGATGAACAGCAGCAAGCTCAGCAGGTTGACCAGCTTGATGGCCAGCGGCGCGATGGCGTGCGCACTGGTCGCCGGCGTGGCGGCCTGCGGCAGCAGTAGCTCCTCGACGAGCAGCTCGACGAGCAGCTCCAGTGCGAGCACGTCGACGCCGGCTGCCGCGGCCAGCGGCCCGGGTGTCGGCAAGCCGGCGGTGACGATCGGCGACAAGAACTTCGCCGAGGAGAACATCCTCGGCGCGCTCTATGCCCAGGCGCTTCAGGCGAAGGGGTACGCGGTGACGCTCAAGGACAACATCGGGTCCTCGGAGATCATCTACAAAGCGCTGACGTCAGGACAGATCAACATGTATCCCGAGTACACAGGCGTCCTGCTGTCCGCGGTCGCGGGCAAGACGACGAACCCGGCCAGCGCGAGCGCGGCTGCTTCCGAAGCCAACGCATTCTTGGCAAAACAGGGTGCGACGCTGCTGCAGACGACGCCGTTCTACGACTCGAACGTGCTCGCGACGCTCCCCGCGTACGGGTCGCAGCACCACCTCGCGAGCATCGCCGACCTCAAACCGCTCGGTGCGGGCGTGAGGCTGGGGGGTCCGCCTGAATTCGCGACGCGCTTCGAGGGGCTGCCGGGTCTCGTGAAGGAATACGGCGTCAAACCGGCATTCGTTCCGATCGCGATCGAACTCTCCTACAAAGCGCTCGAAAGCGGTCAGGTGAACGTGCAGAACGTGTTCAGCACCGACGGGCAGCTGCTCGGCGGGAAATTCCACCTGTTGAGCGACCCCAAGCACGTGTTCGGGTTCCAGAACGTGGCCCCGGTCGTGAACAAGAGCGTTCTCGCTGCCGAGGGCCCCGCCTTCGAACAGACGCTCAACAAGGTGAGCTCCCTGTTGACCCTGAAAGCGATACAGCAGATGAACGCCGCGGTGAGCATCGACAAGCAGTCCGCCACGAGCGTCGCCCAGCAGTTCCTGAAAGCCAACGGCCTGAGCTAGCCAGACCGTCCGCCCGACGCCGCGTCTCCTGCGAAGCTTGCGGGAGATGCGGCGTGCTGGCGGCCCGGGCCGGAGGATCATCAGGCTCGCCCTCCTGCTGGCGGCGGGCGCCGCGCTGTTGCTCCTGCTCGCGCAGCTGTTCCTCCCTGGGATAGCCGCGAGCCGCATCTCCTCGCGCCTCGGGCGCTATGGCTCCGTCAAGAACGTCACCGTCAGCGCCTGGCCGGCAGTGAAGCTGCTGTGGGGCGGAGGCGGCTCCGCCACTGTGACGGCCGGGAGCCTGAGCCTCAGCCCGTCCCAGGCCGCGAAGCTCCTCTGGGAAGCACGCGGCCTCGGCCGCATCGACCTCGCGGCCTCGGGCGTCCGACTCGGCTCGCTGCGTCTGACCGATGCCCGCCTGAGCAAGCGTGGTGGCTCACTCGCGGCCGAAGCCACGATCAGCCAAGCGGACGTCGAGGCCGCCCTGCCGCGGGGCCTGTCGCTGCAGCTCCTGCGAAGCGAAGCGGGCCAGGTGCTGGTGCGGGCGAGCGGGGGTCTGTTCGGCGCCCGGTCCCCCGTCGACGCGGCCGCCGCCGCGAGCGAAGGGAGACTCGTAGTACACCCGCTCGGCCCCCCGTTCGAATCCGCGAGGCTGACGCTGTTCGCCGACCCGCACGTCTACGTCGAGGGCGTCGGGGCGAGCGTGCGGCCGGGCTCCCCGCGCAGCTACAGGCTGACGATCAGCGCGCGCCTGCGGTAGGCGTCCGGTGCGCCCTGGGGGGTGCGGCTGCCGGCGGCCAGGAGCGCTCAGGCGGCGGCGGGGAGCTCCGAGCGCGCCCTGCGCGAGTGGACGATCATCGGGAGACCGTCCTTGGGGCTGATCGTCGGCATCTGGCGGATGCGCAGCTCGAACTCCTCGGGCAGGGAGAGCGTGCAGCGAGAGAGGATCAGCGTCGCCATCGTCCTCACCTCGAGCTGCCCGAACCGCATCCCTATGCACGTACGGGAGCCGCCGCCGAAGGGGACGTAGGCGCCCTTCGGCATCGCCGCGCGCGCCTGCGGCGTGAAGCGCTCGGGACGGAACTGCTCCGGGTCGGGGAACACGTCGGGCAGGTGGTGTGAGGCCCAGGAGCAGTAGTTCACGAAGGCGCGGCCGGGCACTGTGTGGCCTTCGAACTCGAACGGCTCGATCGAGCGGCGCGGGCCGACCCAGGCGGGCGGGTACTTGCGCAGCGTCTCCTCGAGCACCATCTCGAGCTCCGGCAGCTCGGCGCCCACGAGCTGGGCAGGAGTGGGCCGCCCGTCGCGGAGCTCGCCGTCCTGCTCGGAGAGCAGTCGCTCGAGGACCATCGGGTTGCGGGCAAGCTCGAAGAACATGAACGAGAGCGTCGAGGTGGCGGTGTCGTGCCCGGCGAACATCAGCGTCATCACCTCGTCGCGGATCTGCCGGTCGCTGAGCCTGTCGCCGTCCTCGTCCTCGGCGTCGAGCAGCAGGCTCAGCACATCTCCTCCCCGCTCGCCGCTGGCGCGCCGGCGTGATATCTCCGCGTAGATCAGGACGTCGAGCTTGCGCGCCGCACGCTGCATCCTCGCCCAGGGCGAGAGCCTGCCCCTGAAGACGCGCAGGAGGTACTCCGACGCGTAGAAGGAGAGCGCCTCCTCGAACAGGCCGGCGGCGTCGATCGAGCGGGCCTGCTCGCCATCGGGGTCCACCCCGAAGAGCGCGCGCATCGCCACGCGGAGGGCGAGCCGCCGCGTCCAGGCGTAGAAGTCGACCGCCGTGCCCGGCTGCAGCTGTGCGAGCGCGAGCTCGGTCTCCTGCACGATCACGTCGACCGAGGCGGTGATGTGCTCCCGGTGAAAGGCCGGGAGCATGATCGCCCGCGAGCGGCGGTGGAACTCGCCGTCGATCGTGAGCAACCCATCCCCCATCAACCCGATCAGGTCGCGGAAGTTCGAATCGCGCCAGAGGAAGTTCGAGGCGTGCGAGACGGTGATGTAGTGGTTGGCGGCCGGGCCCAGCATGAAGACGATGTTCGAGTGGAACAGCCGCAGCGTGAAGACGGGCCCGAAGCGCTCGTAGGACTCGAGCAGCACCTCCAACGGCTCCACGGCGAAGCGACGCGTTCGCGCCAGCGACAGACGGGTTTCCCCGGGCGGATACGGAACCGTCGCCGCGCGCTCGTCGCGAAGGTCGCTGAGCAGCACGGAGAGCGGGCTTGCATCGCCGAGCGGAGGGGGGCCGACCAGAGCCACGAAGCAAGCCTAGTGCAAGGCCTGGCCGGCTGGCCAGGACGATCGGGCGACGAGCCGTGGCACGCGCCTTGGCATACTGGTGGAGCGCGAGTGCCCCATGCGGTTCGCGCGACACGCGGGGGCGTAGCTCAGCAGGTTAGAGCGCTGCCCTGTCACGGCAGAGGTCGCGGGTTCGAGTCCCGTCGCTCCCGCTTTCCAAACGTCGCTCCATACCAGTGCTGCCGCTCTCCCCGTCGATGCGCGCACGTCGGGTGCCTGGCACAGTCGCCGGCATGCGCGCAAGGGGATCGCGCCACCGATCACCGCTCATTCGCCGCAGGCTTTGCGGTGTTACCGTCAGGGGATGGCTGGGGTCGATGGTCGCGGCACTGATCTGGATGCGGCCCACGCGATGTCGGTGGCCTCGACGGATCGCGAACCGAATCGATGGGCGGTCCTGTCGCTGCTGAGCGTCGCGCAGCTGATGGTGGTGCTCGACGCGACGATCGTGACGATCGCGATCCCTTCGGCCCAGAACGCGCTCCATTTCTCGACCCAGAGCCGGCAGTGGATCATCACCGCCTACGCGCTGGCGTTCGGCAGCCTCCTTCTGCTGGGTGGCAAGCTCGGTGATCTGTTCGGGCGCAAGTGGACCCTGGTCGCCGGCCTGGTCGGGTTCTCGATTGCCTCGGCGATCGGCGGGCTGGCCCAGTCCTTCGGCGTGCTCGTCGCCGCCCGAACGCTCCAGGGGGTATTCGGCGCACTGCTCGCACCTTCGGCGCTGGGGTTGCTGACGGTGACGTTCGAGGGGTCTCCTGACCGGAACACAGCGTTCGGGATCTTCGGTGCGATCGCGGGCGGCGGCGCCTCGCTCGGGCTGATACTCGGCGGCGCGCTCACTCAAGTCCTGTCGTGGCGCTGGTGCCTGTACGTCAACCTTGTGATCGCCGTGCCGACGACGATCGTGGCGTTGCGCCTGCTGGTCAATCAGAGGGCTCCGGGGCGGGAACCGATCGACATACCCGGGGTTCTCACCTCGGCGCTGGGCCTGTTCGCGCTGGTCTACGGGTTCTCCAACGCCGAGACCCACTCCTGGAGTGCCACGGCCACGATCGTGGCGCTCGTCGCCAGCCCCGTGCTCCTGACGGCGTTCGTGCTGATCGAGCGCCGAGCCAAGCATCCGTTGCTGCCCCTGCACATCATCTGGGACCGGGCCCGTGGCGGCGCGTACACCACGATCGCGCTGGCCGGCGCGGGCATCTTTGCCGTTTTTCTGTTTCTCACCTTCTTCCTGCAGCAGCAGCTCGGCCTTTCGCCGCTCACCACCGGACTGGCGTTCCTCCCGCTGACCGGCGTTCTCGTGGTCACCTCGACCATGGTGCAGACCCGCGTGATCCAACGCACCGGGGTCAAGCCGCTGGTACTCGCCGGCACGACGCTCGGGGCGATCGCGATGTTCCTGTTCACGCGCCTGACTCCCGGCTCAAGCTACGCCAGCAATGTCCTTCCCGGTCTGCTCGTCCTCGGCGTCGGCATGGGATGCATCTTCGCCCCCGCGTTCTCGACGGCGACTCTGGGCGTGGAAGGACGCGAGGCCGGGGTCGCCTCGGCGATGGTCAACACCTCCCAACAGGTCGGCGGCTCGGTCGGCACCTCGTTGCTGAGCACGATCTTCGCCAGCGCCCTCGCCAGCTACACGGCAAGTCACCTGCACACCACGGGCCTGGCCAACGCCGCGGCGGTTCATGGGTACACCACGGCGTTCTGGTGGTCGGTCGGAATCTTCGCCCTCGCCTTCCTTCTGGCGATCGTGATCCTGCCCGGCCGGGCCAGGCCTCGCGTGCCCACCGTCAGGGCTGCGCTCGCCCGTCTCGCGATCGGCAACTGCCACCACGTCGAGGCTGCGGATGGAGCCCGGGATGTGCCTGGCGCTACGACGGGTGCTGCGGGGCGATGAGCAACGGCCGCTTGGTGTGGGTCGCCAGCGCGTGCGAGACGCTGCCGAGGAGAGCGCTGCCGATGGCGCCGCGGCCGCGCTGGCCGCAGACAACCAGTCCGGCGTCGATCTCCTGGGCGATCTGATCGATCGTCCTGGCCACCGATTCGTTTGCCTGCGCGATTCGCGCGGAGGCGTTGTAGCCGCGCCCACGCGCACCCGCGGCGCCCTCCTCTGCGATCTCTCGCGCCGCTGCCGCCTCCTGGTCGTCGATCTCGCCCTCGTTCGGTACGGCGACGAGGAACGAGCCGGCTCGAGCCAACTGGACCGCCGCCGGCGTCCATACGACCAATACCACGGCATCGGCCGGCTTGATCAGCTCGACTGCGGCTCGCAGCGCCGTCTTTGAGCCGTCGGATCCGTCGTAGCAAAACAACACCGGCTTATTCACCGCTCAGCCTCCTTCTCGCAAGCATCACGCAGTCGCGCGTCAGGCTACCGGGCGATCATCGCCGAGAGCTCGACGCACTTATCCACGGGCTCGGGCGAGCCTGCGACGGCTTCAGCTTTCTTTCAGTTTCGCCCGTCAGCATTCGCCCATGCGTCTGCTGGTGGTCGACGACGACCCCGCGATACGGGAGGCGGTGGGGCTGGTGCTCAGCCTCAACGGCTTCGAGGTGGCGAGCGCCGCCGACGGCCGCGAGGCGATCCGGACGCTCGCCTGCGAGCGCTCCGACGCGGTGATCCTCGACGTGCTGATGCCGGGACTCGACGGGCTCGAGGTCTGCCGGCGGCTACGAGCCGCCGGCGACACGACGCCCGTTCTGATGCTGACCGCCCGCGCGGAGGTCTCCGAGCGCGTCGCCGGGCTCGAGGCCGGCGCCGACGACTACCTGGCCAAGCCGTTCGCGCACGAGGAGCTCGTGGCCCGCCTGCGGGCGCTGCTCCGCCGCACCGGATGGGAGGGCGAGCCAGGCGTTCTGCGCTTCGAGGATCTCGAGCTGGATCCGCTGGGCCACGAGGCCCGGCGCCGCGGACGCCTGCTCGAGCTGACGCGGACGGAGTTCCTGCTGCTCGAACTGCTGATGATCCATCCGCGGCAGGTGCTGACGCGCTCGACGATCTTCGACCGGGTGTGGGGCTATGACTTCGGACCCGCCTCGAACTCGCTTGAGGTCTACATCGGGTATCTGCGGCGCAAGACCGAGGCCGCCGGCGAGCCCCGCCTGCTGCACACCGTGCGCGGCGTGGGCTACGTGCTGCGGGCGTCCCCGTTGCGATGAGCTTCCGCCGGCGTGTCGTCGTGCTCGCGGCGGTGGCCGTCGCCGCCGCGGTCGCGATCGCTTCGGTTGTCGTCTACCTCGTCACCCGGGACGAGCTGCGCGGCCAGCTCGATGCGAGCCTGCGCCAGAAGCTCACTCCGGGCGAGCCGCAGGCCGTCCAGGTGCAGACGCAGAACGTCACGCCGAAGAATCGCGCCAAGCTCGAACGGGAAGGGATCTCGCTGCCCCCGCCCGTCGGGGTGGGCGGTGTGCGACCGGTGCCGGGCCGAGCAGGGGCCACGCGCCAAGTTACGCGCCCGGCCGTGCGTGGAGGGTCGCTGCAGGGTCTCGCGCCCGACGCGAGCGGCAAGGTCCAGAGCTTCGGCGGGGGCAGCTTCGTCACCGCCGCTCCAGGTCCGCAGCCGAAGTCGAAGGCGCTCGGACCCGTTCCCGGGCAGCTGCCCGCGGGCGAGGCGCTCTACTCGACCTTTCAGCTCGACGCCAACGGGCGGCTCAGCGTGATGAGGCTTGTGCTGCCGACACAGAAGCTCGGGGGCGCGACGGGATATGCGCAGCTCGTGCAGGCCAACGGCCAGATCCTGCGCTCGGGCGCCAATGGATCGGGGCTTCCGATCACACCATCGACCCGCGCGGTGGCGGCAGGCCGGAGTGCGGCGTTCTTCAGCGACGCGACCGTCGCGGGCACGCGCCTGCGGATGCTCACCGAGCAGGCGCCCTTTGGCGGGGTCTGGCAGGTGGCGCTGCCGCTCGGCGATCTCGAAAGCACGCTCGAACGCCTGGCGCTCGTGCTCGCGGCGGTCAGCCTCGGCGGCGTCGCGCTCGCGGCGGCCCTCGGGCTGCTGGTGTCGCGTGCCGCTCTCTCCCCGGTGCGCCGCTTGACCCGCGCCGCCGAAGGAGTGGCCCGCACGCAGGATCTGGGTCATCGCATCCAGGCTGGGGCCGACGACGAGCTCGGCCGCCTCGCCGCCAGCTTCAACTCGATGCTCGCGGCCCTCGAGGACTCCCGCGCTGCCCAGCGACGGCTCGTATCGGACGCCTCGCATGAGTTGCGCACGCCGCTCACGAGCATCCAGGCGAACCTCGACGCGCTCGCGATCGGCGGCCGCCTCTCCGAGGCGGACCGGAGCCGAGCGATCGCGTCCGCACGCGCTCAGCTGAGTGAGCTGACCGTGCTCGTCGGCGACCTGATCGACCTCTCCAAGACCGGCATCGACGAGGCGGAGCTCGAGGACGTGCGCCTTGACCTCGCGGTCGCGTGCGCAGTCGAGCGCGCGCGCCGGCTCGCACCAGCGTGCACGTTCACCGTCGATGCCGAGCCGTGTCTCGTGCGAGCAGCCGCCTCGCGGCTGGACCGGGCGATCGCCAACCTGCTCGACAACGCGCTCAAGTGGAGCCCGCCCGCGGGACGCGTCGAGGTGTCGGTGCAAGCCGGCCGCCTGGAGGTCCGCGACCATGGCCCCGGCATCCCGGCGCCGGACCTGCCGCGTGTCTTCGACCGCTTCTACCGTGCTCCAACCGCCCGCGGGCTCCCGGGTTCCGGCCTCGGGCTCGCGATCGTGCGCCAGGTCGCCGAGACTCACGGAGGCAAGGCTCACGCCGCCAATGACCCCGAGGGCGGCGCGCGGATCACGCTCGAGCTGCCGGTCACGCAGATGACCGCGGGTGAGAAGGATGCGCCTGAGACCGTCGGTTCGGATCTGCTCAGCGCCGCCGGCGCCGTTCATCAAGCTCCTCGACTCCTCTAAGGCTTCTTTCAGGTTCGGCCGGCTTGATGTCGGCGATGCCCAAGGCAACGAACCGCAAAGGAGCAGCCATGAACAACCGTCCACCGGTCGGTACCCCGGGCGTGCCCGTCGTCTGCCGGCTGCTCTTCGCGTGCGCGCTCGCCGCGAGCCTCGCGCTGTCCGCGTGCGGCGGGGGAGGTCCGGCATCTGCGGCCACCAAGAGCCCGGCCGACAACGCCCTCAAGTTCTCCAGGTGCATGCGAGAACACGGCATCCCCAACTTCCCCGACCCCGAAGTCTCCGGCAACGGCATGGTCAGACTCAAGTTCAGCGCGACCCCCGGCAAGCTCAGCCCGCAGACCATGGAAGCCGCACAGCGCGCCTGCCAGCGCTACCAGGCTTCCGAGCAGCAGAACCTGACCCCTCAGCAGAAGGTCGAACGCGAAGAAGCCAGTCTGAAGTTCGCGAAATGCATGCGCGAACATGGGATCAACCTTCCCAACCCGACGACCTCTGGCGGCGGGATCAAGATCCAGGTGGGCCCAGGACCAGGCGCCGGGGGACCAAACCCGTCGAGCCCCGCCTTCGAAGCCGCCCAGAAGGCGTGTCAGGGCCTGCTTCCGAAGCTCAAGGGAGGGCCGGGCCCGAGAACCGGCTCCTCCGGGGGCCCAGGAGCCGGTCTCTCGCTGAGCAGCGAAGGCTGAGCAGATGAGTGTTGCGGGCGGCGAGGCATCTGGCCTGACAGCGGAGGCCTCAGCCGACACGAGCGAGCTCATACCGGTGGAGCCCGCGCCGAGGTCTCGGCGGCGGATTCGTCTCGCGGCCCTCGCTGCGGTCATTCTCGCCGCCCTCGGCGTGATCGTCGCTGTCCTCCTCGGTTCGCGCTCCGCGGGTCACCCCGGCGCGGGAACCGGCGTGCCTCCAGGCGAGACGACCACCTCGGTGACCCGGCGGACGCTCACCGAAAGCTCGACTCTCTCCGGCACGCTCGGCTACAGCGGCTCGCTGGAAGTCTATGACCGGCTTGCGAGCGCCGGGACCTTCACCTGGCTGCCATCGGTTGGAGCCGTCGTCGGGCGTGGCGGCATCCTCTTCCGGATCAACAACCTGCCGGTCGTGCTCATGTACGGCTCTGTTCCCGCCTATCGCTCGCTGAAGGCAGGGGTGAGCGACGGTCCCGACGTGAACGAGCTCAACCAGAACCTGATCGATCTCGGCTACGACCCGTATGGAGCGATCACCGAGCTCGCCCACTTCGGGGAAGCGACCGCTGCTGCCGTGCGCCGCTGGCAGCACGCGATGGGACTCTCCCAGACCGCAGAAGTCGAGCTCGGGCGGGTGGCGTTCGCACCCGCCGCCCAGAGGATCACCAAGGTGCATGTCGCACTCGGCCAGGACCCGCCGGGCGAACCGGCTCCGAATGAACCGGCTGCGAAAGCACCCGCCCCGAATCAACCGGCGGCCAAAGAACCGGCGGCCAAAGAACCAGCCGCCAAACAGCCGACCGCCAAAGAGCCCGCCGCGAAACGTCGGAGCTCGAAACGCAGGACGCCGAGGAAAGCAAGCGGGACACACCGGCCATCGCACGGACGGGACTCGACACCGCGGGAACCCGCCGCCGCGAAACCTCCAGCCAAAGAATCGCCGGCCAAAGAATCCCCAGCCAAAGAACCGGCCGGATCGGGCTCGGGCGCGGGGACGGTCGTGCTCAGCACCACCTCGACGAAGCAGATCGTGCAGCTCAAGGTGAAAGCGAGTCAGCAGCAGCTCGCCCATGTCGGCGAGTCGGCGCCCGTCACGCTGCCCGACGGCGAGATCGTTCAGGGCCATGTCACCGCCGTCGGCACGGTGGCCACCGAAGCGAGCGAAAGCGAACACGGGGGCGGCGGCGGTGGTGGCGGCGGTGAAAACGCCACGATCTCGGTGACCCTCGAGCTCGACCACCGCGTCGCGCGCCTGGACGCCGCACCCGTCAGCGTCGCGCTCGCCAAGAGCATCCGCCGCAACGTCCTCACAGTCCCGGCCACGGCCCTTGTGGCGACCGCCGGAGGCGGTTACGCGATCGAGGCGCTCGAAGGCGGCCGGCGTGTCGCAATAACAGTCACGCCCGGCATGTTCGCCGGTGGCTACGTCGAGATCGAAGGCGCCGGGGTCCATGAGGGGCTCACCGTGACGCAATCGCAATGAGCGCTGCTCGGCCGGTGCTCGAGCTCGATGACGTCACCAGGCGTTACCCCGGCGGCGTCGACGCGCTGCGCGGCGTTCACCTGGTCGTCGAGGAGGGGGAAGGATGCGCGATCGTCGGGCCCTCCGGATCGGGCAAGTCGACGCTCCTGCACATCATGGGAACGCTCGAACGGGCGACCAGCGGCGCGGTGAGGATCGCGGGTACGAGCGTCGCCGAGGCGTCTGACCGACAGTTGGCCGCGTTGCGCGCGCGGCGCATCGGCTTCGTCTTCCAGCAGTTTCACCTGCTCGAGGCCCAGACCGCGCTCGAGAACGTCGCGGGAGGCCTCCTCTACACGGGCACCCCGGCGCGAGAGCGCAGGCGGGCGGCTCGCGCGGCGCTCGAGCGGGTCGGGTTGGGCCATCGCCTGACGCACACCTCGGCGCGTCTGTCCGGGGGCGAGCGCCAGCGGGTCGCGATCGCTCGCGCGCTCGTGAGCGAGCCGGCGATCGTTCTCGCCGACGAGCCGACGGGCAACCTCGACACGGCCACGGGCGCCGACATCCTCGAGTTGCTGCGAGCGCTGGGCGAGAGGGGGACGACGGTGGTCGTCATCACCCACGATCGCGAGATAGCCGCGACACTTCCCCGGCGGGTCGAGGTTCGCGACGGCCGCCTGATCGACGACCAACCGGCGGTCGCGGTCTGATGGCGCCCGAGACGCTTCCGCGCAGCCGGCTGCTGGCCGCCGACGTGCTGCGCGTGGCGAGCGTCGGTCTGCGCACGCGGCGGCTGCGCGCAGCTCTGTCCGCGTTGGGTGTCGCGATCGGGATCGCTTCGATGGTCGCCGTGCTCGGGATCTCCGACTCCAGCCGTGCCGGCCTGGTCGCGCAGCTGGACGAACTCGGCACCAACCTGCTGACAGTGATGCCCGGCCAGAACTTCTTCGGCGAAGCGGCGAAGCTGCCGGAGGCGGCCGAGCGGGCGGTGCGCAATCTCCCCAGCGTGCGCTCGACCGCAGCGGTCACCACCGTCTCCTCGGCGAGCGTCCGTCGCAACCCGTACGTCGACACTGCCGAAACGAGCGGTATCACGGTGGATGCTGCCGACGCCGGACTGCTTCGCACACTCGGCGGTCGCCTCGCAGAGGGCCGTTTCCTCGACGCCGCCAACGGCCGTTATCCGCTGGTGGTCCTCGGCAGCGTCGCTGCGCAGCGCCTCGGCGTCGACAAGCTGACCGTCGATGGCAGGCCCGTCGAGGTGTACATCGGAGGAACCTGGTTCACGGTCGCCGGAGTCCTCCGCTCGCTGGCGCTCGCGCCCGAGATCGACCGTGCGGCCCTGATCGGCTACCCGATCGCGTACGCGCTGTTCGCCACCACACGGCACGCGAGCACCCTGTACGTGCGCGCCGACCCCGAACGGGTTCGCGAAGCCGCATCGCTGCTCGCCGCCGCGGCCGACCCCCAGAACCCCGAACAGACCTCGATCAGCCGTCCGTCCGACGCGATCGAAGCGCGCGCGAAAGCCCAGAGCACGCTGACCGCACTGTTCCTCGGACTCGGGGCCGTCGCCCTCCTCGTGGGCGGCGTCGGAATCGCCAACGTGATGGTCATCTCCGTCCTCGAGCGCCGCCCCGAGATCGGACTGCGCCGGGCCCTGGGTGCACGGGCCGCGCACATCGGTGTTCAGTTTCTCGGTGAGTCCGTCCTGTTGTCGCTGCTCGGGGGACTCGTGGGGGTGGGACTGGGCGCGGGCGCGACCGCGGGTTACGCCTCGATCCAGGGCTGGATTCTGGTGGTCCCCGTTCTCGCCGTGGGCGGCGGGGTGGCGATCGCGCTCCTGCTGGGGGCGCTCGCGGGGCTGTACCCGGCGGTGCGAGCCGCCCGGCTGGCTCCCGCGGCGGCCCTGCGGAGCGTCTAGGTGTTGTTCCTGAACACGTTCGTCGGTAGACATCCGGGCCCCCTTGGAGGCTGAGAGGAGCTGAAGCCAACTCAGATCCAAGGAGGACACCGGATGAAGCTCCACGGTAATGCCCGTACCTGTCCGAACAGTCGTCGGCTGTTGATCGAGAGAGTTCTGGGGGAGGGATGGTCGGTGTCGGCGGCAGCGGAGGCTGCTGGCGTCTCTGAGCGGACGGTCTATCGCTGGCTGGGGCGGTGGCAGGGAAGGCGCCGAGGGTCTGCTCGACCGCTCCTCGCGGCCGCTGCACTCGCCGAGGCAGCTGCCGGGGGCGAAGGTCGATGCGATCCGCTCGCTGCGGAGGTTGCGGATGACCGCGGCTGAGATCGCGGAGACGCTCTCGCTCGCGCTCTCGACGGTCTCGCTGTGGCTGAAGCGCATCGGGCTTGGCAAGCGCTCGCGCTTGCAGCCGTCCGAGCCACCAAATCGCTATGAGCGCCGGCACGCGGGCGAGCTCGTGCATGTCGACATCAAGCAGCTCGGGCGTATCTCCGCACGTGGGGCTGGGCACCGCATGGTGGGCCACCGTGGGAGCCAGCGCGTGCCTCGCGCCCAGGTGAACGGGCGGCGCCTGGCGCAGCAGACCGGCTTTGAGTACGTCCACGTGATGATCGACGACCACACGCGCTTGGCCTACGCCGAGGTGCTGCCAACGCTCACCGCGCGTTGCGCGATCGAGTTCCTGCGGCGGGCGGTGAGCTGGTTCGCGGAACGCGGCGTGCAGATCAAGGCGGTGATGAGCGACAACGGCTCGGCCTATATCGCCCACGCCTACCGCCACGCGCTCGCGGAGCTGGGACTACGCCACCTGCGCATCCGTCCCTACCGGCCCCGCACGAATGGAAAGGCAGAGAGATTCATCCAGACACTCGCCAACGAGTGGGCCTACGAGAGGATCTACGGCAGCTCAGCCGAGCGGGCCGCAGCGCTACCACTATTCCTCGAGCGCTACAACTTCAGACGTCCACACGGCTCCCTCGGCCACCAACCGCCCGCATCACGGCTGACGAACCTCACTAGGAACAACATCTAGGCGAACGACGCTCGGCGACTCATCATTTGCCGGTAGCCCCGGCGCTGCCCGTCGACTTGGTCGTGGAGAGGCAGCTTTTTGCGTGGTGCCCGTTCTTGGCAGCGCCGCAGCCCAGGTTGCCTTCGCCTTTTTCGACCTCTTTGAGCAGGAACGTGCTGGGGGAGTGCGGGAAGCTGCTTTCGGGGCCGTACCCGATGACGACGCTGTCTTCCTTGTGAAGCACCAGCGCGGCTGGGTTGCTCACGGGCCTGCCATTCAGGAGGAAGTGCAGGTGATCGCCACCGAGCCCAGTGAGGCCTCCGACCTGCGCCGGTCCGAGCTTGACACCCCACACCTCGAAGAAGTCACCGAGCGTGTAGCTGAACGGGTGCGGCGCCTCCATGTGGATGATTCCCGAGCTGTCGTGCGTATGCATGCTCGACTCGAGGCCCTGGGCGGGATCGAGGCCTATGTTCGCCGGCAGGGGAACCAGGAGGCCGTTGACGTAGATGTGGAGCATCGCGTGGATGTGGAACGTTTCCTTGCCTCCGGGCGGGATCCCGATCAGGCGAAGCCGTTCGGCGAGGTGCTGATATTCCGGCGGCCATGGCGGCTTGCTCGTCTGAAGCCCCGGGCCTGTGAGCGTCAGCCCGGAGGGCGCGGCGCTGCTCGATCCGCAGCCCGCGGCGACGAGCGCCGCGGCGACCAGCACAGCGGGAAACGGCAGCCACCGTATGAGCATCCGGGAGATGATACGACGCTGCATAGTAGGTGCACAATAGCGACCCAAGTCGGGGTGGTCAAGCGCTAACGGAGCGCCAGGCCCGGCGGGGCTCTAGGGCGTTCTCGGCGGCGGCCCGACCGTCTTGCCGTGCAGCTTCCAGACGAGCTGGCTCTCGATCACGTTGGGGCCCTTCCTGCAGACGAAGTTCCGCCGCGCGTCAGCTCACATGAAGAACTGCTGATAGATGAGGAAGGCGTTCAGACACGTGATCAGGATCGCGCAGCCCCAGGCGATGATCGTCGTGTGCCGGCGGTTCACATGAACGCCCATGACCTCGCGGCGGGCGGTGAGCATCACCAGGGGGATGAGCGCGAGCGGGATGCCGAACGAGAGAACGACCTGCGAGAGGATCAGCGCGCTCGTGGGGTTGATACCGATCGCGAGCACGACGATCGCGGGCACCATGGTCACGGCCCGGCGCACGAGCAGCGGCACGCGCACGTTGATGAACCCCGCCATCACGACCTGTCCCGCGTAGGTCCCGACGCTCGAGGAGGAGGCCCCCGAGGCCAGCAGCGCGACGGCGAAGGCCAGCGCCGCGGTCCCGCCTACGAGATGCCCGAATTGCGCGTGGGCCTGCGGGATCCCGGCGATCTGCGACAGGCCGGGCGTGTGAAACAGCTTCGCGGCGACGGCCAGCATCGCCATGTTGATCAGGCCGGCGAGGCCGAGCGCGATGATGACGTCGAGGCGCTCGAAGCGCAGGACCCTGCTGCGCTCATGGTCGTTGCGACAGGGCATGCGTCCCTGGGTGAGCGCCGAATGCAGGTAGATCACGTGCGGCATGACGGTCGCGCCGATGATCCCGACCCCTAGATACAGCGAGCTCGCTCCGCTCAGACCGGGGAGCAGCCCCCTGAGCGACCCGTGCGTCGACGGGCCGATGCGCAGTGTCTCGTAGAGGAAGCCGAGGAAGATCAGGCCGAGCAGCGCGGTGATCGCCAGCTCGAAACGGCGGAACCCGTGCCGCTGAAGCTCGAGGATCGCGAAGGCGATCACGCCGGTGATCACCCCCGCGGGCAGCAGCGGCACTCCGAAGAGGAGGTTCAGCCCGAGCGCCGCCCCGAGGAACTCGGCGATGTCGGTCGACATCGCCATGATCTCCGCCTGGACCCACATGCCCCATGTGAACGGTCGCGGGAAGCTTGCGCGCACGACCTCCGGGAGGTTCCTGTCGGTGACGACCCCGAGCTTCGCGGAGAGATACTGGATCAGCATCGCCATCAGGTTCGCGCCGAGCACGACCCACAGCAGCAGATATCCGAATTTCGCGCCGCCTTCGATGTTCGTGGCGAAGTTGCCCGGATCGACGTACGCGATCGAGGCGACGAACGCCGGGCCGAGCATCCAGAGCGTGGCGCGCAGACGGCCCTTCGCCAGGAGCTGCTCGAGCGCGCTTGGCAGCCCTACGACGGGCTCGGGCAGCGCGACCGTTGCGCCACTCGTGGCCTCGAGCGCGGGGCGAAGTTCCGCCGGGGGCGGCGTCACCTCCCGCTCTCCTCGACCTCGATGCGCATCGCGCGCGCGAGCTCGCCACCGAGCGCCAGCTCATGCTCGCCGAAGCGCACGAACACCGGGCCGCCGAACGGCTGGCGCCCGGTGATCTCGAGGCGGTCTCCGAGGGAGATCCCCTGGTCGGCGAGGTAGCGGAGCATCTCCGGGTCGGAGTCCGAGACGCGGATCAGCCGCCCAGTGGTTCCAGCTGAGAGCTCGTCGAGGCTGTGGGCCACCCGCTCGTCGATCTCGAACTCGTCGCTGGGGATCGGGTCCCCGTGCGGGTCGATCGTCGGGTGTCCGAGGCGGTCGGCGATCAGCTGCTCGAGCTCCTCGGAGAGCACGTGCTCGAGCACCTCCGCCTCGTCGTGGACGCGGTCCCACGACATGCCGAGCTCCTTGGCAAGGAACAGCTCGAGCAGGCGATGGTGGCGCAGGACCTCCAGCGCCACCTCGCGGCCGTGCTCGGTGAGCCGCACGCCGCGATAGGGCTCGTGCCTGACGAGCCCGAGCTCGTCCAGCTTGCGCACCATCGCCGAGACCGAGCCAGCTGTGACGCCGAGCCGCTCGGCCAGGTCGTTCGTGGAGACCGCGCCGCCAACGCGTGTCTCCAAGGTGTACACGGCCTTGGCATAGTCCTGAACGTGTGGAGAAACGGGTTCTATCGGCGGCACGACAGAGATTTTGGCATACCAAGAATCACGTGTCAAGGACCCACAACTCCCGTGCGTCCCGACGTCGTCCGGAAAGCGCGCCGCGGACGTGAGGCGACGAGCGGCTCGGCGCAGCTCGCGGACGCATAACGTGCAGGGCCATGAAGCGAGGCCGCGCACCGCGATCGGCATCGTGGGCCGTGGCCACGATGCTTCTCCTCGCGTCCCTCGCGGGCTGCGGGAGCTCCGGCGCCACCAAGACGTCAACGGCGCCTGGCTCCTCGGCAGCGAGCACCGCCAACGGCTCGGTCGCCAGCGCGCCGACGACCACCGCGGCTCGTCCGTCGCCGCCACCGCCGCCGCGCTACCCGATCGTCCTGGCCGCCGCGCGGCGGGGGGTGGGATCGCAGTTCACGCCGGTCGTCTCGCTGCGCGGCCAGACTGCGGTGTGGATGGCGCGGCTCCCGACCGGGGTGACGCTGATCTACTTCGACCAGCATCTCCTGACCCTGGCGCTGCACTCGGGGACGATCGACGCGGGAGGGAGCGGGTGGCGCTACGGCCCGGCGGTCGTGGACGGGGAGCGCGCGCGTCTCGTCGCGGCCTTCAACGGCGGCTTCAAGCTCGAAACCGAATCGGGCGGCTTCCAGTCCTACGGCAGGACGGCCGTGCCGCTGAGATCCGGGCTCGGCTCGATCGTGACCTACGCCGACGGCACCACCAACATCGGCGCATGGCACGAAGGGGTGCCCACTCAGCGCTCGCCCGTCGTCTCGGTGCGCCAGAACCTCTCGCTCCTGATCGACCACGGCCACGCGGCCGGAAACCTCGAATGCGTGTCGTGCTGGGGCGCGACGCTTGGCGGCGGCGCAGAAGTCGCCCGTTCGGCTCTAGGAGTCACGCCCTCGGGCGAGCTCGTCTGGGCTGGAGGCGAGAGCCTCTCCGTCAGCACCCTCGCGGACGCCCTGCTGAAGGCCACGGCGGTGCGGGCCGTCGAGCTCGACATCAACCCCCAGTGGGTGGCCGGCTACCTGTACCGCCACCGCGGCACCGGCAGGCCGCTCGAACCGATCCCGGTCGTCGCCGCTCAGCACGGAGTCGCGGGCGAATTCCTCGAACCGTACGGCCGCGACTTCTTCACGGTCCTCGCCCGCTGAGCCCCCGAGCTCGGCGCGGGTCGAGACGGCAGACCTCGCGGGGCGTGTCTCGACGCTCGCGATCTA
>DASZIU010000162.1:0-9565 GCA_035948815.1 Solirubrobacteraceae bacterium
GGACACCAGACCCAACTCGAGACCGAGAACGCCGTCAGCCGCCGCGAGCGTGGCGGGCGTGGCCTGCGCTGGGAGAGGCTTCCCCACCGCCGGGCGCTCGCGGGGGGACTGCTCGCGCTCGCGGCCGCCGTGCTCGGGATCGGGGTCGCGCTCGCCACGAGCGGCTCGGCCCCCGCCCACCACCCGACGCTTGGCACGGGCTCCGGCGCCGGCACGACTCCAGGCGGCGCGCCGCCCCCGACGCCGGTTCCCCGCTCGTCCTTCGCGGTCGGTATCCGCACGCTCGATCTCGTGGACGACAGCCGTTCGATCACGCTCCACGGGGGCAGCGTGCAACCCCGTTCGCTGGTCACCTACGTCCGCTATCCGGCGGTCGGATCCCCGGGCGGGCGCGATCTGGCCAATGCGTCTCCGGCCCGAGAAGACGGCCCGTTCCCGCTGATCGTCTTCGGCCACGGATTCAACGTCACGCCCGCGCTCTACTCCAAGCTGCTCCACGCGTGGGCACAGGCCGGGTACGTCGTCGCGGCGCCGGTCTTTCCGCTCGAGAACGCCAACGCGCCGGAAGGGGCGAACGAGAACGACCTGACCAACCAGCCGGCCGACATGCGCTTCGTCATCTCCCGGCTGCTGGCGGCGAGCGCCAACGCCGCCGATCCACTCGCGGGCCTTCTCGACCCAGGAGCGATCGCGGTGACGGGCCAGTCAGACGGAGGCGACACGGCGCTCGCGGTGGCGTACGACTCGCGCTTCAAAGACCCCCGCGTGACGGCCGCGGTGATCCTGTCCGGCGCGGAGATCCCGGCGACCGGCAGCTTCACCTTCCTTCCGGGAAGCCCGCCGCTGCTGGCGACGCAGGGGAGCGCCGACAACGTCAACCCGCCCTACCTGACGGAAACCTTCTTCGAAGCCGCGACCCGGCCGAAGTACCTCCTGCGCCTCCCGCGCGCCGAACACCTGCCCCCCTACACCGGACAGCAGCCGCAGCTGACGATCGTCGAGCGCGTCACGACCGCCTTCCTCGACGCGTATCTCAAGCACAGGACCCCGGCGCTGCAGAAGCTCGGCTCGCTGGGGAACGTGCCGGGGTCCGCCTCGCTTCTCGCCGAACCCTGAGCGCCCTCAGCGTCGCGCCGCGGAGGGGGCGCGAGAGGACTCGGCCGCGAGGACCGGGCGCAGGTTCGCAGGGTTCGCGCGCTCGCCGCCTACGGGCGCCTCGGCGACCGCGATGCCCCCCTCGTGGGGGAGCATCTCGATGCTCACGTGGCGGAAGCCGGCTCGTCCGAGCGCCTCATGCCACCAACCCGCGTTGGCCGGGTACTCCCAACGGCCCGAGAGCAGCCGCGCGGCGTTCTTGGCCAGCCGCCACAGTCCCGGCAGGCCGCGCGAGGCGAGCTGGCGGAGCTTGTCGAGGACCACGCGGCGATCGCGGCGTTCCATCGGGTTCAGCGAGAACATCATGTCGCCGAACACGAGCCGGCCGCCCGGCTTGAGCACGCGCATCGCCTCGGCGAGCGCCGCTTCCTTCTCCGCGCCGCGGAGCTCGTGCAGGCAGTAGTTGGAGACGACCAGGTCGGCGACCTCGTCGACGAGCGGCAGGCTGACGGCGGAGGCGACGACCGCCTCCACGTTCTCGAGCTCGGCGCTGTCCGCCTTCACTCGCAGGTACTGGATCATCGCGGGCGAGCTGTCGACCGCCCAGACGCGCGCGGCCCGCCGGGCGAACACGAGCGTCAGCAGACCGGTGCCCGAGCCGACGTCGACGACCGTCTGCCCGGGCTGCGGGTCGGCGATCTCGAGGATGCGGTCGCGGAGGTGTTGAAATCCCGGGCTGCGGGCGATCAGCTCGGCCTCGGCGACGCGCGCATCCCAGTCCTTTGCGGTTGTGAACATCGCACATCCTTCACAGACGGACCTAAGCGGAAGTTATGTCTTTCAATGAGTAGCCTCTCATTCC
Source organism: Solirubrobacteraceae bacterium (assembly GCA_035948815.1). GTDB lineage: Bacteria > Actinomycetota > Thermoleophilia > Solirubrobacterales > Solirubrobacteraceae > Palsa-744. The sequence goes on from DASZIU010000162.1 coordinate 1,958, forward strand.
TGGGCGCTGCGACGCCGGGTGGACCCCGCGGAGAGGATATATTCGCGGCGGAATGGCGCTGATTCACGCGAGCGCTCCGCTCACCCGGGAGCTGCCGAGGATCTTCCCCTCGCGGCCCTTCCACGTGCGGTTCTGGGACGGCGGCGCCGTGCCTGCGACGGAGCCCGGCGCCCCCACCTTCTATGTGCGGCGGCCCTCGGCGCTGTCGCATTTCCTGGTCGCGCCCGGTTCGCTCGGGCTCGGGCGCGCCTACGTCGACGGCTCGCTGGTCGTCGACGACCTCGACGCCGCGTTCATCGTCGTCGACGACTGGGAGCCTCCAGACCTCAGCGGCTCAGATCGCGCGCGCCTTGGCCTCGCGCTCGCCGCGGCCGCCGCGCCCGGAGGGATCCCGCGCCGCCCTGCGCTGGAGCTCGTGCTGCGCGGCAGCGTCCACAGCAAGGAGCGCGACGAGGCGGCGGTCCGCTACCACTACGACGTGGGGAACGACTTCTTCGCGCTGTTCCTCGACGAGTCGATGACCTACAGCTGCGCGATCTTCTCCCGCGGCGCCCGCACGCTCGAGGAGGCGCAGCGCGAGAAGCTCGAGCTCGTCGCGCAAAAGCTCGGCCTGCGCGAGGGCATGCGCGTGCTCGACGTGGGCTGCGGCTGGGGCAGCTTCGCGATCCACGCCGCGCGCGAGCATGGGGTCAGCGTCACCGGCGTCACGCTATCGCCGCCACAGGCCGAGCTGGCCCGCAAGAGGGCATCGGATGCGGGCGTCGATGACCGCGTGGAGATACTCGTTGCCGATTACCGGGAGCTGCCGAGCGCGTCGTTCGACGCGATCGCGAGCATCGGGATGTCAGAGCACGTCGGCGAGCGCCAGATCGACCTCTACGCCAGATCGCTGCTCTCGCTCCTGCGTCCCGGCGGACGGCTGCTCAACCATGCGATCGCGGCGCTCGATCCCGAGCACAAACCGCTCGAGGACATCTTCTCGACGCGCTACGTCTTCCCCGACGGCGAGCCGCTGCCGCTCTCCCGCGTCCAGCTCGCCCTCGAGCGCGCCGGCTTCGAGACCGAGCACGTGGAGCGCTTTCGCGAGGACTACGCGGTCACGCTGCGCCACTGGAGCGAGCGACTGGACGAGCACCTCGAGCAGGCACGCGCGCTGGCGGGCGAGGAGCGCACGCGTGTCTGGCGCCTGTACCTGCGCGCCGCCCGGCATGGCTTCGAGGTTCGGGAGAACGCCGTCTATCAGGTCTGCTCCCGCCGGGCCGATCAGGCCGCCGTGCGATCGACGTCCTCCCCCAACGGGAGCGCGGCCAGTCGCGCGGGCTGAGGTCCGCGCGTCACGGCCCGGTGGCCAGCGTCCAGAGGAGGTCGACGCGGTAGACCTCTTCGGTCGCAAGCGCCCTCAGGGTGGTCGGCACGGCGAGTGAGAGGCTCGTGGCGGAGAACCCGGACGTCGTCCAGGTCAGTTCGGCGCCTGCCGCGCCCGAGAGGATCTTGACCGGCGCGGCGCTGTCCAGCGCGCACGCGACGGCGCACTGGAGCGTGGGCGCCGAGCCCGAGCCGCCGGTCAGTTTCGCGCCGGTGCTCGCGAGAGTCAGCGAGCCGGCCGCCATTTTGGCGCCGCCGGCCACATATCCTTCGGCGTCGCTGGCGCATTTCGCTTTGGGGCAGTACCGGGCGAAGACCGCGCTTTTGCCGACACCCGACTGACCGGCGACGGTGACGTTCCAGCCGGATTTCGTGCCCCTCGTGTCCGAGACGGCGAAATTCGTCATCGCAGTGGTGACGGTCTGCGATTTCGCGTTCAGCGTCACGGCGGTCAGCGTCGGCAGCGCCGGGACTTTCGCAAACGTCAGCGAACCCGCGCCGGCGGCGGGCGCCGGCGCACCCAGTGCGGTGGCCAGCGCGCCGAGCGAGCAAACCAGGAGCAGCCGGGTGCCCCTCCGCCTGGCTGCGGCGGTCGTGGGCGAGGAAGCGGCGAGATGCGGCCTGGGCATCGCTCGATCACTGCGCCACCGGTTCGCGCTCTGACCGGGTCCGTCGACGCAGCAGGAGGATCGTCGTGAACAGCGCGTAGGCGATCACCGCGCCTGCGCCGGCCAGCAGCCACCACGGCGTGGCGCCACCGTGGGACGGCGCGGCGTGCGTGTACTGCTGCTGGATCACGGCCTGGCGGTGGCCGAAGGCGACGGTCGTCTCCAGCCGCGCGATGCCTCCGGGATAACGAAGCCAGGCGGAGATCCTGTATCGCGTCCCCTGGGCGGGGGTCTCCTGGAAGGCCGTAACGGGGTAGGCGATGCTCGTCCCGGTCACGAACGTACCGGCTTCGATCGGGCGCGAGACGACGACATGGCCGGCGCGGCTGATCCGCACGAAGCCGTGGACGCCCTGGAGGATCACGTTGCCCGAGTTGCGCGCCAGCAGGAGGAACGCCAGGCCCGAGGGCTCGCGCTCGAGCTTCGCGCCGGTGAACTGGAGCAGCGGGTTGCGCGGCCCGGGGACAGACACCTCGACGCCGATCGCGTAGCGTGCCACGCTCGCGACCGAGACACCCTTGCGCGACACGCGGCGCGTGCGCTGATCGAGCGCTTCGACGCTGATTCCGCTGAGGTAGTCCCCGGGGGCGACCCCCTGGGGAACGCCGACCGAGACCGGCACCGTGACGCTGCCACGGGGTGGCAGCGCGAGCGTGCGGTTCGCCGGCGCGAGCCACAGCGTCGAGCCGTGGGCGGGCGAGCCCGGTTGGGCGTAGGCCGATCCGAGCGTGCCGAGCGTTTCGCCGTCGACCCGAGCCAGGGCGACCCGCAGCCACCGGGACGTCGGGTTCAGCAGCTCGATCGCACCTGTCTCACGTGAGCGCCCCGCGCCGATCGCGAGCTTGAAGTAGCTGAGCCCCGGTTCGGAGATCGGGTGAGGTATGACGACGAGGCCCGCGGGTGCGGAGAGCGCCGGCTGCGGGGCAGCCAGGGCGAGGGCGGCGATCGCAAGGAGCACGCGGGTCAGAGCGCCCGCTGGCGCGATCGAGCCCGAGCGTGGGAACTGCCGGCTCATGGCCCTTTGCAGATTCAGCGCGCCTGAGGCTTTCTCCTGCTCGCGCAGGCCGATCTCCGCGCGCCGGCTACGGGCCGGTGGCGAGTGTCCACAGCAGGTTGACGCGGTAGACCTCTCCGTTGGAGAGCGCCTTCAGCGTCGTCGGGGTGGACAGCGCAAGGCTCGACGCGCCGAAGGCGCTCGTCAGCCACGTCCCCATGCCTGAGCTCAGGGCGGCCGAGGCCACCTTGACGGCCGAGGCGCTGTCGACGTTGCAAGCCGACGCGCATTGCAGCGTCGGTGCCGTGCCGGTCGAGCCGTTCTGGGCTGAGAAGCTCGCGCCCGTGCTGCTGAGCGTCAACGAGTTCGCGGCGAGCGTCGCCCCGCTGGGCACATAGCCTTTGACGTCCGTGCCGCAGGTCGCGGTCGGGCAGTACTGGGCAAAGACGGCGCTTTTTTCGGCTCCTGCCTGCCCGGCCACCGTGACGTTCCAGCCGGCCCCGCTTCCCGTCGCGTCCGCGACGCCGAGGTTCGTCATCGTCGTGTTCGTCGTCTGTGCCTGGCCGTTCAGCGTGATCGCGGTCAGCGTGGGCATCGCGGGAGCCGTCGAGAACGTGAGCGACCCGGCCGTCACGGAGAATTGGGTTTTGTCTTCCTGCGCCGCGCCGGATGCCACCGCCGGTGCCATCGCCGCGATCGCGCACAGCAGTGCCACCGAAGCGGACGCGACCCGATCGGGCCGGATCCGGCGGGGTTGACGAGGATTTTGGTTGCTGTCTGTTGAAGACATAGGTGCCGTGCGGCAACGGGGCAGGCGAATGAGCGCTCAGCACGTGCTATCGGCCACAGGGACGGTCCAGAGGAGATCTTCTTGCTCACAGCTCCGGAAACCCCCGGTTTCATCTCGGCCCGACGCCTCGAGCGCGCGCCGGGTGAGCGGCCCATGCGCGCTCCGGACCTGGCCGAGCTCGAAACGCTCGTGGCGTGCGCCGGGGAGGGAAGCTTCATCGCGGCCGCGGCTAGGCTCGGCATCAGCCGGCCCGCCGTCGCGAAGCGGATAGCGAACCTCGAGGCGCTCGCTGGAGGAGCACTCCTGCATCGCGGCGCCCGGGGCGTTCGATTGACCGACGACGGCGCCCGGCTGCTGGGCGGGGCCAGGCGCATACTCGACGAGCGCGACACGCTGCTCGAGCTCCTGGCCGGGTTCCGTGGCGAGGGCCGCTCGCCGATCTCGGGGCTGCGTGGACTCTTGGGAGCCACGACGGCGTTCGCGAAGGCCGCGCAGCGACCCGAGGCGCGCCTGGAGGAGACCGAGCGCATGCTCGAGCTGCTGATGTTCGCGGGCTCCACTGCGCTGGTCGTCTTCGATCCGGAGACCGAGGCCGTCTGCGAGGTCAACGATGCCTTCTGCCGGCTGGCGGGGCGCTCGCGGGACGAGCTGCTCGGCCGCCCCGTCGGGAGCCACTGGAGCGAGCGGAGCGGGAGCATCATCGAGCAGGCGGCTCGCAGCGACGTCGCCGAGCGGGTGCAGGTCCACGTACAGCGGCCCGACGGGACCATTCGCATCGGCGAGGCCACCACCCACCTGGCGGTGCTCGGCGGGACGCAACTGGTGCTCTGCACCGTCGAGGACATGACCGACAGGCATGAGCTGCAGGCCGAACGCGAGGCCCTCGCAGGGGCGCACGCGGCCCTCGGCCAGCTCGCCGCCGAGCTGCTCGCGGGACGAGGGCTGCTCGCGAGCCTTGGCCTGGTCCTTCCCGAGCTTCGACGTGCGGGCGGATTCGCGACGGCGCTTGTGTGGGACGGCGTGGCCGGCCGCGCGTGGATCATCGACGGCGAGCAGCCGACGGGCGGCTTCGACGAGCACCTGCGACGGGCACCCACCAGCTGCCGAGGCGCGGTGGTCCGGCTCGAGCGGCCGAACGGCCCCGGAGTCGGCCTCGGCGGATGGGCGGTCCTGCTCGACGGCGACGATCGCTGGGCGGTCCTGCTGGGGGGCGAAGCGCCGGGCGCGCCCCGCGATCGGGTGTTCGGCGAGGTGCTCGGCGATCTCGAGAAGCTGGCCCTCGCCGCCGGGAGTGCAACCCGCTCAGCATGAATCGCCGGCCGGGCGGGCGCCGGGGACGGCGCGTTCCTAGCCTGCAGCCGCTGAGCTCTGAGGCGCCGGGTGGGCATCCACCCAGCTCATGATCTGGCCGGAGCCCGTGATCACCTCGCCGCTGTCGAGCACGAGGATCGGGACAGCGCGCTGGCCGCTGAGCTCCTGCACCTCCGCCCGGTCCCGCGCCCTCGAGGGCCAGGTCCAGAGCTTCAGGGTCCCACCCCTGACCTTCTTCCACTGATAGTCGTAGCCGGCGTCGTCGAGCGCTTTCGCTGCCCTCCCGCACGGGTGTGCAAGCGGGCCAGGCAGGCCGCCGAACGACTTCCCGTCGGCGCACGTGTAGAGGATCACGCGGCCGATGGTACTCCCGCCGGCGAGCCATGTGCCGCCACGTGGATCACCCGCCGCCCGACGGTCCCGCGCTCCCGCGCCGGCCTCGGCCTCGCCGGGGTTCGAGATCCGCGGGCACGTCGTAGGATGCAGGCGTGGAGGGTTCAGCGCCCGTCATCGGCCGGTCGTTCGGCGAGCTGGACGCATATCGCCACGAGCTGACCGCCTACTGCTACCGGATGCTCGGCTCCCCGTTCGAGGCCGAGGACGCCGTCCAGGAGACCCTGCTTCGCGGATGGAAGGCGCTCGATCGCTTCGAGGGCCGCTCCTCCCTCCGTTCCTGGCTGTACCGGATCGCGACCAACGTGTCGCTCGACATGCTCGAGGGCAGAGAGCGTCGTGCGCGGCCGATGGACCTCGGCGAAGCGCGCTCACCGGATGGCCCGGTCGGTGAGATCCTCCCCGAGGTCACGTGGATCGAGCCCGTGCCCGATGGCCGCGTGTCTGCCGACGGCGACCCGGCGGCGGTCGTCGAGTCGCGCGAGACCATCCGCCTGGCGTTCGTGGCGGCGCTTCAGCACCTGCCACCTCGCCAGCGGGCCGTGCTGATCCTCCGCGAGGTCCTGCACTGGCGGGCGGCCGAGGTGGCGGAGCTGCTGGACACGAGCGTCGCCGCCGTGAACAGCGCATTGCAACGCGCCCGGGCGGCGCTGGAGGCGACCGACGTGCACGACCCCGCTCGTGGCGCGCTGAGCGAACACGACCGCGTGCTGCTCGCCCGCTACGTGGACGCCTTCCAGCGGTATGACATGGATGCGCTGACGTCGCTCATCCACGAGGACGCCACGCAGTCGATGCCACCCTACGAACTGTGGCTGCGCGGCCGCGAGGACATCTTCCGCTGGTGGGTCGGGCCGGGCGCCGCCTGTCGGGGCTCGAGGGTGCTTCCGACGGTGACCGCCAACGGCTCGCCCGCGTTCGGCCAGTACAAGCCCAGCGAGACCGGGTCCGGCTACGACCCGTGGGCGCTGCAGGTGCTCGAGGTGGCGGACGGGCGGATCGTCGAGCTCACGTTCTTCCTCGACACCGATCCGATCTTTCCCCTGTTTGAGCTTCCGCCGCGGCTCGGCGCCTAGCCTCGCACCGCGAGCACGTCCTCGAGTCCCATGAACCGAACGAGCTCACGCAGCTCTGGGCTGGCACCACGAACGCGCACGCAGCGCCCGTGGCGGCGCGCGGCGAGGGCAAGCCGGGCGAGCGCGTCGACGGCGACGGCATCCACCTCGACGCACTCCAGCTCACAGAGGAGGGTCTCGGGGCCGATCGACTCGAGCAGCGCGCAAGTGCGCACGAACAGTCCCTCGAGATCACTGCGCTCGATGGGACCTCTGATCCTCAGGACCGCGCGGTTCGGCGGATCGATGGCCATCGCCGGCCCGCCGCGCCGCGACTAGCCCGCCTCCGCTTCGCTGCTCGTCATCGCGATCTCGCCCCCTTGATCAATGGGTTTGATCTGAAGACCGGGGCCGGGGCCGGAACTCATCGGTCCGCCACTGCCCTGCTCCTGTCACGTTCGTGCACTCAGCTTCGTCATGCTTGTATGAGCACCGAGGCGAAGCGACCCCACCCGATCAGCAGGAGGCCCTGAGCCGTGGGCGGAAACGAGCTTCTGGCCCAGGAGTTCGAGCGCAACCGCTCGCGCCTGCGGGCCGTGGCCTACCGGATGCTCGGCTCGGTCGGGGACGCGGACGACGCCGTCCAGGAGTCGTGGCTGCGTCTCAGCCGCTCCGATCCAGACGCGATCGCGAACCTACCCGCGTGGCTGACGTCGGTCGTCGCGCGCGTCTCGCTGGACATGCTGCGCTCGCGGCGGGCCAGGCGCGAGGACCACCTCGGCAGCTGGCTGCCCGAGCCGGTCGTCAGCGTCGGCGAGGGGGAGGCAGACCCGGAATACGAGGCCCTGCTTGCCGACTCCGTCGGGCTCGCGCTGCTGGTCGTGCTCGACTCGCTGGCGCCCGCCGAGCGGCTCGCCTTCGTCCTGCACGATATGTTCGCCGTCCCGTTCGCGGAGATCGCCCCGATCGTGGGAACCACGCCCACCGCCGCGCGCCAGCTCGCAAGCCGCGCACGACGGCGGGTTCAGGGGG
>DASZIU010000163.1:0-31860 GCA_035948815.1 Solirubrobacteraceae bacterium
TTCTTCAGCGTGACGATGTCGCTGGACGGGTTCATCGCGCCCGAGGAGCGCATGGACGACCCGGATGGGCCGCCGGCGCAGTGGATGGAACTGCAGCAGTGGATATTCCCGCAGCGGTTCTTCCGGGAGAGACTGAAGCTCGGCGAGGGCGGCGAGGAAGGGCGCGACAACGAGATCGTGCGGGAGACGTTCGAGCGCACCGGCGTGAGCGTGATGGGCAGGCGCATGTTCGACCTCGGCGAGCGGGCGTGGCCGGAGGAGCCGCCGTTCCACACGCCGGTCTTCGTCGTGACGCACGAGAAGCGTGACCCCTGGGAGCGGCCGGGCGGGACCACCTTCCACTTCCTCAACGACGGCATCGAGCCCGCGCTCGGCCAGGCCCGCGAGGCCGCCGGCGACCGGGACGTCCGCATCGCGGGCGGCGGCGCAACGATCCTGGAGTACGTGAACGCCGGCGTGATCGACGAGTTCACGATCGCGCTCTCATCCGTGCTGTTCGGCTCCGGAATCCGCCTGTTCGAGGGCGTGGACGCGGGCCGCGTGGCCCTGGAGCCGGTCCGCGCGGAGCCGACGCAGCGGGTGACCCACCTGACCTACGCACTCCGGGAGCGGTAACTCTCTCGACCTCAGAGCTCCCCCGCCGAGGTCAGCAGCGCGGTGAGATCCTCGACGCTCTGAGCGTCAGGAAAGGCGCGCGTTCGGGCCTCGAGCTCGCCCGCCGCCGCGCCCGAGAGCGCGCCCGCGCCGACGGCGAGCAGCCCCAGCGCGCGCCAGAGTCCGAGCCGGGCTGCTCATCTCAGCCGCCGCAGCTCGCGGTCACGTAACACTTCAGCGGCGGTTCGCTTTCGCTGCGCGGGTAGGTCGCAAACACTTCGCCGATTTCCTGGTCGTATTTGGCGTCGTCCTGCGCGAACGTGCTCGGGTCCACGCCGGGCTGGAACGGTTGCGCGCAGACGGTGGCCGCGATGCGCGACCGCTGCGCGGTCCCCGCGTGCGTGACGGCGTCGATCGCAAGCGCGTAGCCCACGGGGTCGTAACTGCCCATCGCCAGGTGATCGGCCACATGGCCGGGACAGACGTCCTGCACGGCGATGTTCGCGACTTCGCCGCCGCCGCTGTGCACGGAGGAGCTCCCTTGTTCGTTCAGGTTGGGGACCACGATCTCATCGTTCTGCGAGTAGATCTCGGTGTAGGAGATCCCTGGGAAGGTTTCGGTGTAAGAGTTCAGCGCCGCGGTGAAGGCCGAGTTATCGCGCTGCTGCCACACGGCTGGAGCGCAGCCTTGAAGGCACGACGTCTCCGCCGTGACGGTGCCGTGGTTGGAGGCGTCCAGTCCCACGTCGTCGTCGACGAGCTTGCGCGTGTCGGGCCAGAAGCGAAGCGCCCACCGCGGGACCATGCCGCCCTGGCTGTAGCCGATGATCTGGACCTTGCGGGCGCGGCTCTTGCCTTCAAGGCCGGACATCTTGCGCAGTGCGTACACGACGTATTCGGCCGCGACCTGGATATCGGACATGGCATGGTTCGGCAGTTCGACCGTGCAGTAGGGCAGCCCCAGCGCTGTGAGCGCGCGCTCGTAGTTCCACGAGAAGTTGGCCTGCGGCGTGAGTGTGGTGCCGGGGATGAGCAGGATCGGCTCGCGCGGGTTCGTGGCGACTTCGGGCGTGCAGCGGAGCGCGGCACGCAGCAGCCGGCCCGGCACTTCGAGCTTGGGCCCGCGCTTGTTCAATGGCGCGTATTCGGCGCGGGCGACGCCTGGCATCGCGAGCAGCACCGACGCGAGCAGGACCACGCCCGTGAGCACTGTGAGTCCGCGCATGGCCGCGACGCCTCGCCGTCCACCCCGAATGCTTCCCCCGTACACCGCTCTCGCTCCCCCTTGCTCGCAGCTCGACACGGCCGTACTTCCCGATCCCGAGGTTTCTAAACGGCGCGGCCACCCGAACGCCGCTCGGACCGTGGCGGCGGAATCGTCCACGTGATCGCAACCTGGATCCGTGGTTGCGGCGCGGCCGTCTCAGCTCTTGAGTTCGAGCTTCACCTCGCTGGCGTCAACGGAGGCGCGGTCGCCCGGGGTCTCGGCGGGGTCCATCGCCGCGAACACTTTGCCTCCGGCGTCCATGTCCTCGGCCGTCGCGAACTGCTGCAGGACGACCGCCGTTCCCTGAGCCGCGTCGAAGAGCACGGTCAGCCCGGTGGACGGCACGCCGGGCGGTGGTCCGCCCGCCTCGTTGACACGGGCCAGGAGCTCCTGCATCCGCTCCGGGCTCACGTTGGTGAACCTCACGACACGTACGTACATTGACGCCTCCTCTGATCGGTGAGGTCTGACGCTAACCGCCCCCGCAACGCTCGTCAATCAAACCCAGCTACCGTCACGGTGGTGCCCGCAAGAACGCTCGATCTCGGGATCTCGATCGTCCCCGACGTAGACGCGCTCGCGAAAAATCGTGAGCTCGTTCGGATCGCGGACGAGGGCGGGCTCAGCCTCGTCGGCGTCCAGGACCACCCCTACCAGCACCACTTCTTCGATACCTGGTCGCTGATCGCGACGCTGCTGGGCGAGACCAAGCGGATCTCCTTCTTAACCGACGTGGCGAACCTGCCTCTGCGCACGCCGCCGATCATCGCCAAGGCTGCAGCTTCGCTCGACGTCCTCAGCGGCGGGCGCTTCGAGCTCGGGCTCGGCGCCGGTGGCATTCCCGACGTGATCGCGAACTTCGGCGGTCCCCGGCGGACGCCTGGCGAGGCCGTGGAAGCGCTCGAAGAGGCGATCGAGGTCATCAGGCTGCTGTGGTCGCCGGAGCGCTCGGTGTCATTCCGCGGCAGCTACTACCACCTCGAGGATGCGCGGCCTGGTCCACTGCCGGCCCACAAGATCGGGATCTGGGTCGGAGCATTCAAGCCTCGCATGCTTCGCCTCGTGGGCCGCAAGGCCGACGGCTGGTTGCCGTCGCTCGGCGTCCTCACGCGCGAGGAGCTGCGTGCAGGCAACGAGGAGATCGATGCCGCAGCCGATCGGGAGGGCCGGGACCCTGCCTCGATACGGCGGATCCTCAACCTCCAGGGCATGATCGGAGATCAACGCCCGCCGCGGCGGTCCGAGCTCCCGGTCGGTTATCTCGCGGGCGAGCCGCTCGCGGGACCGGTCGACTGGTGGGTCGAGACGATCGCGGGCTTCGTCGAGGACGGCTTCGACACGATCGTCTTCTGGCCCGTCGACACCTCGCCGGGTCAGGTCGAGCTGTTGAGCGGTGAGGTCCGTCCGAGGCTCGGGACGCAGTTTCGCCCGAGGGACGACACCTGATCGCCGAGCCGCGCATCCAGGCGCGCCGGCGGCCATGACTTTGCCCTAGCCGATGGTGAAGTCGCCCCGCGCTCCGCTGCAGTCGCCGGCCCCTCACGCCGACATCCGCCGCAGTTGCCCGGCGGTGTTTCCGGGCGTGACTGCGCCCGCACATCTGCGATTTCGGCGCTGCAGAGCCGATTAGCGGCGCATCACGCAGGGCGGCTGCAGGTTCGGGGCAGCCGCACGGCCCCACGGGGCGATCGCCGGCGAGTGCGCGCGGTACAGTCGCCGCCCCAAGCCTCTCTCCATTCCCAGCGTCCTACCCATTGTTTCTTGGCCGTCGCTCACCAGACGACGAGCCAGGCCGCTCCAAGATCTGAAGCATCAGCTCCGCGCCCCTCCCGCGGTCTGCTCGCAGGCATAGTCGCGAACGCAATCGCGCCAAGTTTCCACCTGTCGCTGTCAGCCGGATCTCGAATTCCGAGACCCCTTAAGGGGTTCTCGGAGCTCCGCGGCCGACGTCTCTCGGCCGTATGCCGTCGCTTGACGCCGTCAGCCGCGGCTCCTAGAAGGCCGTCCCCACCACGCATCGCCGCCAGCCCGGCGAGCCCACGACCGGCCAGGAGACCAGCCATGACATCCACGCTCTCCGAGCAACCCGCCCGCACGCGCCGCTCTCCGAGACAGCGCGAGCGCCCCGCCCCGGGGGCGAATCGTTCGCGCCCTCACGGAGCCCGAGCGACGCACCAAAGGCTGCGCGGCTCGCGCGCGCTGGCCCGCTACGTCGATCAGGGTGGCGGTCGGCGAGAGGTGGTCGCTCGGACAGCGATTGGCGGAAGCGTGCTCGTGATCGACCGCGACGCGGAGACCCTCGGAGACCGGCGGCTGCTCGCACACCTCGGTCCGGACGAGCCGCGCGAGAACGCTGCGGTGGTCTGCAGGCTCTATCTCGAGGACGGAGGGCTCAGTGTCTGCCGTCGCGTGACTGCCGAGGACTCAAGACGCTTGCCCTTGCCCGACGAACGGCTCGCCGGACGCTGGGATCGGGAGCAGGAGGTACGAGCCGACGAGCTGCTCGACCGCGGCGGTCGGATGTATCGGCTCGAGCTCGTCGATGGGTTGATGTCGATTCCCGAGCTTCGCTGGAAGCGCATCGGCCAGTGCGGAATCGAAGCGCGCTCGGTCAGCGTCCGGGACGTCGTCGGAGCGCTCGAGCGCTACGAGCCCGTGCGGACCCTCACTCAGACCGCGCTTGCGCAGCACACCTCGGACCCCTGCGTCTCGGTGACGGTGGTGCGCGCCGAGCTCCAGCGTGTGCTCACCAGCTCGATCGTCCTCAATCGGGCGCTGCGCGACGCCGTGCTCGCGAAGGTGCAGCGTGAGGGGCTGAGCATGAGCGAGATCGCCCTTCGCTGCGGGCGCGTCAAGCGGGACAGCAAGGGCAACGAGAGCGGCGAGACGAGCTGGCTGGCACGGCGACTCGGGGTCCTGCCCGAGGGAGGGCACCTGTCACCAACGCCGTGGGTGCACACCGAGGTTCTCGCTCTGGTCGCGCGGCGCGGTCTTGGGATCAGCCCGCGCGAGGTTGAGCTCTGAGCGCAACGTCCTGAACGCCGCCTGGCGGCGCGCGACGGCTGACCTTCGGAGCCGTCGCTGAACAGATCTTGGCGGGCACGAACGGCCCGTCATGCAATCGAACGACGCAGCCGGCCCACGGGTCGGCTGCTGCTCGTTCAGACCCCGACCGGCCACCGCCGGTCCTGACCGCGGAGCGGGCCGACGCGCGCTCGCTCCCAAGAGAGGAGTGGCTCTGATGCCCTCACCAAGTCCCATGCCCGAGTCGGGCACCGACCCGACGACGCCCGTCCTCCAGCTGATGAACGGGCTCGCTCATCTCGTGACCGACGCCACCATCGGTGTCGCGACCGGCGTCATCGCGGCGAGGCTCATGCGTCGCGCGCAACTGCACTGGAGCTGGGCGGCAGGCGGCTTTGCATGCGACGTTCTCGCTGCCGGCTCGCCGCTCGGAGCGCTCGCCTCGACCGTCGGAATCGCGCTTCTGAGCGCGACGCTGTGCGGCCGTCGCTGGCACAGGCAGGATCTGGCGCTGGGCGCGGATCTCGAGGCTCTCGCCGAGTCGCGGCTTACGCCCGTGCGCCTGGCTCGCTCCGGAGCGTCGCGGCTGGCACTTGCTCGCCGGCTGAGGCGCGGCGATCACGCTGGGCTTCGCGACGGCGAACTGGTGGTCGGTTGCGAGGAAAGCGGCCGCCGCGTCACGATCCCCAGCGGGGACCTCGAGGGCAGGCACGCGCTCGTCGTCGGGTCAACCGGCTCCGGCAAGACGGTCACGCAGGTCTGGATCGCCGTCCGGTCGATCGAACGTGGCATGGGCGCGGTCGTCGTGGACCCGAAGGGCGACGCACGCATGCGCGAGGGGCTTGCGCGAGCCGCCCGCGACGCCGGCCGAGCGTTCATCGAGTGGACGCCGGAGGGTCCCTGGGTCTACAACCCATACGCTCGCGGCAGCGAGACCCAGATCGCCGACAAGGTCCTGGCCGGTGAGCGCTTCACCGAGCCCCACTACCTGCGCCAGGCTCAGCGCTACATGGGTCATGTCGTTCGAGCCCTGCGTCGTTCGGACGTGGAGGTGAGCCTGCGGCGAATCGTCGACCAGCTGGACCCGGGTGAGCTCGAGGTGCTCGCGCGCACGCTTCCCGAGCCGGAGTCCGGACGCCTTCACGACTACCTGGACTCGCTGAGCACACGTCAGCAGGCGGACCTCTCCGGGGTCCGCGACCGGCTTGCGATCCTCGCCGAGTCAGACATCGGCCCGTGGCTCGACCCGGAGACCGTGGGCGCCCCGCGGTTCGACCTCGTCGGCGCGGTCCGCGCCAGCGCTGTCGTGTATTTCAGCCTCGAGTCCGACAGTCGGCCGTTGCTCGCCCAGATGCTCGCGGCGGCGCTGATCCAGGACCTGCAGGCAACCGTGGCCGAGCTCCAGCGGGAGCCGACGCCGACGCTGGTCGTGATCGACGAGTTCTCCGCCGTGGCTGCCGAGCACGTCGTGCGCCTGTTCGGGCGCGCCCGGTCGGCCGGCTTCAGCCTGCTGCTCGGCACGCAGGAGCTCTCGGACCTGCGGCTCGCGGGTCGCGAGACGGTTCTCGAGCAGGTGATGGGCAACCTCTCGGCGCTGATCGCCCACCGGCAGGTCGTCCCGCAGTCGGCAGAGCTGATCGCGCGCCTGGCTGGAACTCGCGGAGCGTGGCGTGCATCGCAGCGCGATGACGGGTCGATCACTCGCAGCCGCACGCGCGTCCCGCGACTGCAGCCGGACGAGGTCATGCATCTCGAGCGCGGCTGGGCCGCCGTGATCGGGCTGGCTGGAGGCGAGAGCCGCGGCGCGCGGATCGCACGCGTCTTCTCCGAGTAGCCCATCCCACGAATCGGCCCTCCGCTGTCGCGGGGCGGACCTCACCGTCAATACATGAAAGAGAGGATCACCTATGTCCAGATCACGACTGGCCGCCGAGCAGGACCGCAAGTCGATCATTGGCTGGGCGGCGCGCATGGGGGCTGTCACCGCTGAGGCGGTCGCCGTCCGCGAAGAATTGGCGGTGGCGTCGGCCCGCTCCCGTCTGAGTGCCGCCGCCCGCGAGGGGCTGCTGTCGAGGTGCCGGCCGCTGGCGGGCAAGGCATCGCTCTACGCGATCACGAGCTCGGGCCTGCGGTTCACGGGCCTCCGCGGGCTGGGGCCCTGCCGGGTCAGCGCGTCGAACGCGGCTCACCTGATGGCCTGTGCCCAGGTTGCCGCGATGCTCGAGCGGAGGTATCCCGACCACCGAGTCCTCGGCGAGCGCGAGTTACGCGAGATCGAAGGCCACGACGGCGCCGTGTCTGCCGGCGTGCTTGTGCGCGGCGGGGGCGCCGGCCTGGCGCTCCGGCACCGTCCCGATCTCGTCCTCTGGCCTGCCGACGATGAGTGCCAGCCGGTCGCCGTCGAGGTCGAGCTCACGGTCAAGGCGCCCGACCGCCTCGCCGGGATCTGCCGATCCTGGGCACGCAGCCGGCACGTTGCGGGGGTGCTGTATCTCGTGCCGGCGTCGGTGGAGGCGGCGGTGAAGCGGGCCATCGCCGCGGTCGACGCCGAGGATCGGGTCGTCGTGGCTCACCTCGACGCGCTCTTGGGATCCAGTCCGGGCGGCGGCGCGCCCGAGAGAACCGTCGCCGTCGAGCCGTAGCTTGCCCGGCGGGGGGCAACCGACTCAGGAATGGAGATAGGCCACATGTTCACGATCAACCGTGTCGTTCTGATCGGGCGCCTGACGCGTGACCCCGAGTTGCGCGCGCTGCCCTCGGGCACCAGCGTTTGCGCGTTGCGCATCGCCTGCAACTCATTTCGCAAGGAGCAGGACGGCGAGCTCACCGAGCGGCCCAACTACTTCGACGTGAGCGTCTTCGGACCGGCGGGCGAGAGCGTCGCCAACTACATGCGGCGCGGGCGACGCGTCGCGGTCGACGGGCGCCTGGAGTGGCGGGAGTGGGAGACGGCCGACAACCAGAAGCGACAAGCCGTCAGCATCGTGGCCGACACGGTGCAGTTCCTCGACGCCCCAGAGGACCGCTCGGAGAACGCAGGCGACGGGGACGGCGACGATCGCGAACCGGTTGCGGCCGGCGGCGGAGACCTCGTCTTCTAGCGGCGGGCGCTCGCACGGAGCGGCGAACCGGAGCGGCGAGCGGGAGGGCGGGTTGCGCCAGATGAGATCGCATCCCCGCCATCTCGCCCCGCTGCGGCTTGCTGCGTTAAGCGACGCCTCACGTGCTCGCGACGTCCTGGGCGCGGCCTGCGGCGCGCTATGCGTAAACTGGCGCGCCGCACGGTCAGTCCAGGACGTTCGGGCGCGAGGAGCAGGCGCGATGCCAGTGAACACTCAAGCAATCGGCAAGACCTACGAGCCGGTCGTCTACGCGGTGGGCCGGGAGAAGATCCGGGAGTACGCGCGCGCGGTGGGGGAGACCGACCCGGTGCATCTCGACGTGGAGGCTGCCCGCGATGCCGGCCACGCGGACGTCGTGGCGCCGCCGATGTTCGCCGTCGTCTACAGCGCACCGTCGGTTGGACCGCCGATCTTCGACCCGGCCATCGAGCTCAACTTCGCGATGATGGTTCATGGGGGCCAGGAGTTCGAGTGGGGGCCCCTGGTCGTGGCCGGCGATGAGATCACGACCACGACGAGCGTCAAGGACATCTCCGAGAGGGACGGCCGCGGTTACTACGTGTTCGAGTCGATCTCGGTCAACCAGGAGGGCGAGCAGGTGTGCCGCGGAACGTGGACGAACATCGTCCGGGGAGTGTGAGGTTGATGGCGGATCTGCAGGCGGGCGCGAGCATCCCCGAGCTGAGGGTGACTCCGGACAAGTACCTCACAACCCGCTACGCGGGCGCCTCCGGCGATTTCAACCCAATACACATCGACGAGGAGTTCGCACGCGCCGTCGGCCTTCCGGGACGGATCCTGCACGGCCTGTGGACGATGGCCCAGGTCGCCCGAGCGCAGACCGAGGCTGCCGGCGGGCCGCAGCACCTGAAGCGCCTCTCGGTTCAGTTCCGGGGCATGGGAGTGCCCGAGCAGGAGGTCGTAGTGAGCGGCACCGTGCGCGAGGTCTCAGACGGCGTGGCCGTGATCGATACCGTCGCTGAGCAGGGCGGGAACCAGATCGTCCGTAACGCCGTCGCCGAAGTCGTTCTGTAAGCGGAGACCGTGGAGGCCCGCGCGGGCCCGCCTACAATCAGGGCCATGCTGACCTCCAGGCAGGAGCTGATTCTGTCCAAGGTGGTGGAGGACTACCTGCGTACCGGACAGCCCGTGGCCTCCCGCGCCATCGCATCGGACCCGCATCTCGATTGCGGGTCGTCCACCGTGCGCAACGAACTCGCGGCGCTCGAGGAGCAGGGTCTGTTGGCGCATCCCCATGTGTCCGCAGGCCGCGTGCCGACGGACGCGGGACAGCGGTACTTCGTCGATCGCATGCTCATCTCTGGGGGAGGGTTGGCACCCGTCCGCCAGCGCCTTGACCTGTCCTTGATCCGACGCGAGGTCGAGGAGGCGATGCGAACCACCACGCAGGCGCTCTCGCAGATGACCAGCCTGCTAGCCGTCGTATCGGCTCCCTCGAGGAACGCCGCGAGCATCCGGCGCATCGAGGTGCTCGCCCTGCAGCCTCAGGTCGTGCTCGCGGTGATCATCACGTCGACCGGAGGAGTATCGAAGATGCTCGCCGCCTTCGAGCACGCAGTTGACCCCGGGCTCCTCGCGTGGGCGGGCGAGTACCTCAACGAGCGCCTCGTCGGCCTCGAGCTCGGCTCGAGGATGCTGCACAAGCGCCTGCTCGACCCCAGCCTCTCGCTGCTCGAGACGGCCTTCCTCGAGCGGTTCGCTCCGGCCTTCAGCCAGCTCTCCTCCTCCGAGGACGAGGACGAGCTGTACGTCGACGGGACGGCGCGCCTGTTCTCCGCCGGGCAGATCCAGGACGCGACCGAGGTCAACGAGCTGGTCAGCCTCCTCGAGCGGCGGGTCACGCTGCTGCGGGTCCTCCGCGAGGCGCTCGCCGAGCCTGGCGTCTACGTGCGCATCGGTCACGAGAACGAGCTGCCGGCGCTCCGTTCGCTGGCAGTTGTGGGTACGGCCTACGGGATCGCGCAGCGAAAGCTCGGCACCGTGTCGGTGATCGGGCCCGTGAGCATGGACTACGCATGCGCGATCGCCACGGTCCGCGAGGCCGCAAACGAGCTGTCCAGGTTCGTGGAAGACACCTATGGCGAGAACTGAGACGACCGGCGTGCCGCGCGATCCCTACGACGTGCTGGGCGTGCCGCACGACGCCGACGACCAGCAGATCAAGAAGTC
Source organism: Solirubrobacteraceae bacterium (assembly GCA_035948815.1). Classification (GTDB taxonomy): domain Bacteria; phylum Actinomycetota; class Thermoleophilia; order Solirubrobacterales; family Solirubrobacteraceae; genus Palsa-744. Next base: position 10,198 of record DASZIU010000163.1, read on the forward strand.
CTTCCGCCAGCTCGCCCGCGAGCTGCACCCGGACGTCAACGCGCACGATCCCCAGGCCGAGGAGAAGTTCAAGGAGGCTGCCGAGGCGTACGAGATCCTCTCGGACGCCGAGCGGCGAGCGACCTACGACCGCTACGGGCATGAGGGCCTTCGCTCGGGCGGCTACGCGCCCAACTTCGACGCCTTCGGCTCGATCGGCGACCTCTTCAACGCCTTCTTCGGTGGAGGCGGCTTCGGTGGCGCGTTCGGCGGCCGGCCCGGCCCGGCGATGGGCGCCGATGTGGCCGCCGCAGTCGAGATAGACCTCGTGGAAGCCGCCCACGGTGCGAAGGTCGACGTCGTCTTCGACGCGATCGAGCGCTGCGAGCACTGTCACGGCAACGGCGCCGAGCCGGGCACCCCGATCGAGACATGCGGGCGCTGCGGCGGCGCGGGCCAGCTCCAGGGCGTGACGCGTACCCCGTTCGGGCAGATGGTCCGGACCGTGATCTGCGACGTCTGTCAAGGCGACGGGCGCGTGCCCAAGGAGCCCTGCCGCGAATGCCGTGGCCAGGGACGCGTCGAGCGCGAGCGCCGCCTCGAGGTCGACGTCCCGGCGGGGATCTCAGACGGACAGCGCATCCGCGTCACCGGGCGCGGCCACGCCGGCGATCCGGGCGCGCCCGAGGGAGACCTCTACGTGATCGTGAGCGTGGGTGACGACGGGCGCTTCGTCCGAGAAGGCGATCACCTGGTCACGGCGCTGGACGTGCCGGCCCCGCTTGCGGCGCTGGGCGGGACGCTCGAGGTCGACACGCTCGAGGGCGTGGCCAACGTCGAGCTGCCCGCCGGCACGCAGCCGGGAGAGGTCATCACGCTGCGTGGCGAGGGCATGCCTTCACTCTCGAGGGGCCGCCGCGGGAATCTCCGCGTGGTCGTCAACGTGGTCGTTCCCCGACGCCTGAGCCGCGAGCAGCGCGAGCTGCTCGAGCGCCTGAACGACAGCCTCACCGTCGAGAATCTCAAGACGGAGGAGTCGATGTTCGCCAAGCTGCGCCGCGCTCTGGGCAGCCAGGCAGCGTGATTCGGCTCGCCGTGCGCGTCCCGCGCGCGCAGGCCGAGCTGGTGCTCGCCGAGCTCCTCGAGCTCGTCCCGGCGGGGGTCGAGGAGGTCGAGCTCGGGGCTGGGCTTCTCGAGTTCGCCGTCTACGGCTCGCCGGGCGAGCTCCCCAGCCTGCCCGACCTGCGAGCCGCCGCGGGCGATGCCCTGGTCGAGATCTCGACCAGCGAGCTCCCAGACGACTGGCACGAGCGCTGGAAGGCCTTCCATCGTCCCGTTCTGATCGAGGCCCCCTCTGGCGACGCTGCGCTGATCGAGCTGCCGCGCTTTCGGGTGCGCCCGCCCTGGGAGGCTCCGAGCTCGCCCGCCAACGGCCCGCTCCAGGAGATCGTGATCGACCCCGGGCAGGCCTTTGGCACGGGCGCCCATGCCACGACGCGTCTGTGCCTCGAGCTGCTGCTCGAGGCAGCCGCCCTGCAACCCTCACGCGGAGCTGTGCTCGATGTCGGGACCGGATCGGGCCTGCTTGCCATCGCCGCGGCGCGTCTTGGCTTCTCGCCGGTCATCGCGCTCGACAATGAGCGTGAGAGCGTTCAGGCTGCGGTCGAGAACGCGGCGCTCAACGGTGCTGAGGTCGAGGTGCATCGCCTGGACCTGCGGTTCGAGTCGCTGCCATCGCTCGCGGAGGGGCGGCAGCCGCCCGGTCCGGTTCTGGTGATCGCCAACCTGCTGCGTCCGCTGCTGCTCGAGCTCGCTGGAAAGCTGCCCACTGCCACGGAGCATCTGATCGCCGGAGGCCTGCTCGAGCGGGAGGTCGACGAGGTCGCCGCGGCGTTCACCGAACGGCTCGGCCTCGGCGAGCGCGAGCGAAGGCAGAGCGGGGAATGGGCCGCGGTGTGGATGGCCGCCGACGACGCCTGAGGCGTGCCGAGGCCTGACGGGCCTCGACCGCGCGCCCTACGCGCGCTCGCCGGTTGCGCGGGGCCGCCGGGTCGAGGTCTCCTTATACGGCGTCGGGGACCTCGGTCGCCGCCCGTACGATTGCCCGGTAGATGAGATCGATCGCCGGGCGCACGCCCGTCTCGGACTCGAGCAGCTGATCGGCCGCCGTGAGGGCCCTGCCGATTACCTCGAGCGCCTCTGCATCCGATCCCGGGTCCGGATCCCGGCAGGCCGCGATCGCCATGCTCAGCATCGCTCGAGCCTGGTCGACCACCCCGGTGAACAGCGCCGGTCCGACCAGGCTCGCGTAGCCGTAGACCCGAGCCAGGCGCCCAGAGAGCGTGATGGTGGGGCCGCGTCTCGGTGCCCCTGCGGGAAGCAGCTCCCCGCCGTCGAGCAGTGCGGCCATCGTTCCTCCGAGCACCGCGCGCGTGGCCTGCTCGTCGAGTCCGGCGTGGCGAGCGACCCGCAGCGCCATGTAGAGCGTGGTCGCCGGCAGGCCGTATGGCGGGTCCGAGGCGAACACGACCCGCTCCACCGGCACGCGCGCGAGCAGCTCGATCACATCGAGCGGAAAGAAGCACGAGATGTCGTACAGCACGCCGGGATGCTCGGCGAGCCGCGACGTCAGGATCCCCTGATCGCAGATCGCCCCATGCGCGAGGATCAGGACTGCCTCGGGGTGGCGCAGCGCCAGCTGGACGAGCCCCTCGGCGAGCGGCGGCAGCCCCCTTCCCGCATGGATCAGGATCGGCACGCCCGCCGCTTCGGCGAGCGTGAAGACCCCTTCCATCTCCTTGCCGTCGAACACGAAGTCCTGAGCGCGAGGATGCAGCTTGATGCCCCGCGCCCCGATGCCCAGGCAGCGCTCGCACTCATCAAGCGGGTCTTCGGCGGGGTCGAGCCGGCAGAACGGCACGAGGCGCCCCTCGCTCTCCGCGGCCCACGAGAGCACTCGGTCGTTGGGCAGGCTGTAGGAGGGGCGACGCTCAGGGTCGTGCAGCGGGAACACGCATGCGCGCCTCGCCTGTGCTGCATCCAGCTGCGAGAGGAGCTGCGGAAGCGACAGTGATCGCCCGTCCTCGTCCAGGCCGAGGTGCGTATGTGCATCGATGACTTCTGCGTCGCCCGGGCGGAGATCCTGCACTTCGGCCAGGAACGGCGCGAGCGCCCCCGAGTAGAGAGAGTCGTTCACGGTGTGCACCTTATTGCCGCGCTGGCTGTTCCCCGGCCGGGGGGGCGCCGGGGCGCCGCCGCGGCTCGTGACAATCGTCTGCGATGCCTCGCCCATCGGCTGACCGGCGTATCCTGGGACCTAGATGGTGATAGTCGAGGAGATCAGGACCGACCTCCAGGGCGCGATGCGCGCGGGCGAAAAAGAGAAGGTCGGGGCCTTGAGGCTCGTGCTCTCGGAGTTGCAGAAGGCCGCGAAGGAAGGAGCCGACGACGAGCTCGCCGTGCTCCGTCGCGAGCGCAAGCGCCGGCTGGAGGCCGCCGGCGCCTATCGCGATGCCGGACGCGAGGATCTGGCCCGCGGCGAGCAGGCGGAGGCCGAGCTGATCGGCGGCTACCTCCCGGCGGAGCTCTCGGACGAGGACCTCCGGGCGATCGTCGAGCGCGCCGTGCGAGACAGCGGCGCCGCATCACCCAAGGACATGGGCATGGCGATGAAACAGGCGATGGCGGCCGTCGAGGGCAGGGCGGACGGCAAGCGCGTGTCGGGGCTCGTGCGGGAGGCACTGCAGGCATGAGACGGCAGATCGAGCTCTCAAACGACGTCGCGGCGGAGCTCGCCGGCAGTCAGGACTCTGTCCTGCGAGCCCTCGGCGAGCATCTCACGTCCAAGGTCTTCCTGCGCGGCAACCTGCTCACGTTCGAGGGTGAGGAAGACGAGACGCTCCTCGGCGAACGCGTGGTTCGCGAGCTGTCGGATCTGATCGCCCGCGGTCATCAGATCGGCCCGGGCACGATCGCGGCGGTCACCGGAGCTCTCGACGCGCACGAGTCCCCGGTCCAGGTCCTCGAGGACGTCGTCTGGCGGCATCGCAGCCTGCGCGTGGCGCCCAAGACCGTCAACCAGAAGCGCTACGTCGACTCGGTCCGCTCGAACACCGTCACCTTTGGAGTGGGGCCGGCCGGTACCGGCAAGACCTTCCTGGCCGTCGCCATGGCCGCCGCCGCCCTCTCCCGCCACGAGGTCAACCGCATCATCCTCACGCGCCCCGCGGTGGAGGCCGGGGAGCGGCTCGGGTTCCTCCCCGGCGACGTGATGGCCAAGGTCGATCCCTACCTGCGGCCGCTGTTCGACGCGCTGCACGACATGCTCGACCCGGAGAAGGTCTCGCAGCACATCGAGCGCGGCGTGATCGAGATCGCGCCGCTTGCGTTCATGCGCGGACGCACCCTGAACGACTCGTTCGTGATCCTCGACGAGGCCCAGAACACCACTCCCGAGCAGATGAAGATGTTCCTCACCCGCCTCGGGTTCGGCTCGAAGATGGTGGTCACGGGCGACATCACGCAGGTCGACCTACCGCGCGAGCAGCAGTCCGGCCTGATCGTCGTCGGCGATGTGCTCGACGCGATCGACGGCATCGACTTCGTGCGCTTCGGCGGCGAGGACGTCGTGCGCCACAAGCTCGTGCAGAGGATCGTCGAGGCCTACGACGTCCATTCGCAGCGCTCGGCCGGCGAGCGTCAGGAGATCGGTCCCCGATCGACCGACCGCGAGGAGCGAGTCGACGCGATACGGGTAGCGGGCGCGAATCCGCCGCAGGCCGTTCGCGCCTGAGTAGAAATGCTCGAAGTCGAGGTCTTCGGGACGCGGCTTGCGCCGGATGCCCCATCGCTGTCGGAGGTGCGGCGGCTGTGCAACCTGGCGGCTGCGTCAGCGGGCGTGACCGACGGGCATCTCGCGATCCAGTTCGTCGGCTCCGAGCGGATCGCAGCGCTCAACGCCGAGCATCGAGACCGCCCCGAGCCGACCGACGTCCTGTCCTTTCCGATCGACGCCGACGAGCCGCCGCCGGAGCCGGCCCGGGGCGCCACCGCGACGATCGCCGGGCGGGCGTCGGTGCCGCAGCGGGAGCTCGGAGACGTCGTGATCTGCGCCGAGCACACGAGCGATCTTCGCGAGGCGATCGTTCACGGCGTGCTGCACCTCGTCGGCATGGACCACGAGACCGACGACGGCCAGATGCTGGCATTGCAGCGCGAGCTGCTCCGCCGGGAGACGCGGTGAGGCGGTCGGGCTTCGTCGCGCTGGCGGGGAGGCCGAACGTGGGCAAGTCGACGTTCGTCAACGCCGTCGTGGGGGAGAAGGTCGCGATCGTCTCCGACCGCCCCCAGACGACCAGGCGGGCGATTCGCGGCGTCCACGCAAGCGGCGACTCCCAGATCGTGCTCGTCGACCTGCCCGGGGTTCAGCGGCCGCGCGACGCGCTCACCGCACGCATGGCCCGCACCGTCCAGCAGGAGCTCGAGGGCTCGGACGCAGCTCTGCTGATCGTCAACGGCGAGCAGGGCATCGGGCCGGGGGACCGTTTCATCTCCCAGGTGCTCTCCGCAGCGAGCAGCCCCGTGACGATCGCCGTCAACAAGGTGGACCGCCTGTCGAAGGCCTCGCTGCTCGAGGTCCTGCAACAGGCGTCAGAGCTCGACTCGCGCGCCGAGGTGTTCCCGATCTCCGCCCGCAGAGGCACCGGCGTGCAGGCGCTCGTCGAGCATCTCGCCTCGCTGATGCCAGAGGGGCCGTTCCTGTTCGCCGACGACGCGGTCTCCGACCAGCCGCTCGAGCTGCGCCTGGCCGAGCTGATCCGCGAGGCGGTGATCAGGCGAACGTTCCAGGAGGTTCCGCACGCCGTCGAGGTCCTGCTCGAGGAGATCGAAAGGCCGCGCGAGGGGCTCGTGCGCGTGAGGGCTCTGATCTGGGTCGAGAGCGACTCCCAGAAGGCGATAGTCGTCGGCGCCGCAGGACGCATGGTCAAGGCGATCGGCATCGCTGCACGCCGCGAGCTCGAACGCGAGCTGGGCTCACACGTGCACCTCGACCTCTCGGTGCGCGTGCGCAGGGACTGGCGCGCCGACGAGGGCCTTCTCGACCGCTTGGGCATCGGCTAGCCCGATCAGCCGTCGGGCCGGGGCAGCGCCGCTCGTGCGGCCAACGAGCAGGACACGCCGTCGGGAGGCGGGTCGGCGCCGCGAGGGCAAATCCCATCTTCTGACTCGTTCCACAATTGGCATGCACCGCTCGCTGATTTGGAGTACGGTCTGCTGACTGGCGAGCTTTTGCTAGCGAGAGGGAAAGATGTCGGCGAAGTACGCGGTCCTGGGTCTCGTCATCGAGCGTCCGGGCTACGGCTATCAACTGGCGCAGCGCCTCGAGGAGCGGTTCGCATCCTCGGGATTCGCCCCGTCCGGCGTCTACTCGGCACTCGACCAGCTGGCCAGGGATGAGTTCGTCCGCAGCGCGGGCGAGATGGGTCCGGGACCAACGAGGCGCTCGGCGCCCAGAACGATCTATGAGGCGACGGCGGAGGGCGTCAACCACTTCGAGGAGTGGATGCTCGAAGCGTGCCCCGCTCCACCCCTGCGAGACGAGCTGCACCTGAAGATCGCGCTGTGTCGCCCGCGCGACGTCCCGCGGCTGATCGAGACGATTCAGGGACAGGAACTGGCGTGCATGGGACGTCTGCGGGATCTCAGGCAGCGTGTCGAGGAGGACCGGCACGCTCCCCACGAGTGGTCGAGCCTGATGCGGACTCTCGCGCGAGATGCCGAGGTGGCCATGTGGAACACCCGGATCGAATGGCTGCAATGCGCTCGAGAGCTCGTCGAGCAGCTGTCCGAGGAATCCGAGCGCAGCCCGGGTAAGGCGCAGCAACCCGCCGCTGGCGGCGATCGGATGGGACGCCTGCAGGTGCTCTGATGGCGGACGTCCTGCTGTCGCTGGAAGCGGTCAGCAAGAGCTACTGGCGTGGTTCGTCGGAGATACGCGTCCTGACGGGTGCGTCGCTCGAGGTCCACGCGGGCGAGCATATGGCCGTGTGGGGCAAGCGCGGCGCCGGCAAGACGACGCTACTCAGGATCGCGGCCGGCCTCGAGTCGCCCGATGAGGGGAGCGTCGTCTATGACGGCGAGGACATCTCGCGGCTCTCGGAGGCGGCGTACGCGCGCCTGATGCGCAGCGAGCTCGGTTGGGTGCGCTGCGAGGGACCGAGCAGCGAGCTCGCGATGGTCGACTACGTGGCTCTGCCCCTGCTCATCGATCAGGGCCAGCGCCGCGCGCGAGCCCGTGCGATGGACGCTCTGCGCCGTGTGGGGACCTCCGACTGCGCCGGGCAGGCGTGGGGCAGCCTCTCCGACGGCGAGCGCGCGCTCGTCGCGATCGCCCACGGGATCGTTCGTGAGCCGCGACTGCTGCTGCTCGACGACCCCACCGCCAACCTCGGGCTGCGCGAGCGCGAGGACGTCCTGGAGCTGCTCGTCGGGCTCGTTCGGGAGCACGATCTCGCGGTGCTCATGAGCGTTCCGGACATGCCGGCGGCGATGCGCTCAGACCAGCTGCGGGCGCTCAGCGGAGGCCGGCTCCTCGTCGCGGATGAGCCGCCGGGGGGCGATGAGAACGTGATCCAGTTCCCCGGACGCCAGCGGTCCGCCTAGGTGCGCGGCGGCCCGCATCCCGCACCGCGTCGCGCAGGGTGGGGCAGGCGGTAGTGCTCGAGCTGCGGGCGCTGGTCAAGCACTTCCCCGTTCCCTCGGGCGAGGCGGTGCGAGCGGTGGACGGCGTCTCGCTCTCGGTGGCACCCGGCGAGCTCGTCGCCCTCTATGGACCGAGCGGCTCTGGCAAGAGCACGCTTCTGCTGCTGATCGCGGCATTGCTCGAGCCCGACTCGGGGGAGGTGATCCTCGACGGCCGCGACGTCTGCTCGCTCTCGGCCCGCGATGCGGCCCGATACCGGCTGCTCGACCTCGGCTTCATCCGGCAGTCCGCGAACCTGATCGCCGGCGCCGACGTGGTCGACAACGCCGCGCTCAAGCTGATGGGAACCGAGATCGGCTCGCGCGAGGCACGTCGCAGGATCGCGCCCCTGATCGATCGACTCGGGTTGCGCGAACGTGCCCGGCACCGACCCGAGCAGCTGTCGATGGGTGAGCGCCAGCGAGTGATGATCGCGCGTGCGCTCTCGACGGACCCGAAGCTGGTGCTCGCGGACGAGCCGACGGGTAGCCTCGACACACAACGCGGCGGGGAAGTCCTCGGGCTTCTCGGTCAGATCTGCCGGGAGCGCGATGTGTCGGTGATGGTCGTGACCCACGATCCCCGTGCGGCCGCCTACGCGGACCGCGTCCACGCCCTGCGCGACGGGCGGCTGGTCGATCACGAGCCTGATCGATCCGTCTCGCCGGTCGATGCCGGCTGACCCGCCCGCGGGTACGCGGCGGTGAAGCTGTCGAGCATCGTCCGGCTCTATCGCGTGCGGCTGCGCGCAAGGGTCGTTCAAGAGCTCTTCGCGATCGTCGGCATCGCGGTGGGCGTGGCGCTGCTGTTCTCCTCCCAGGTGGCGAGCACGAGCCTCGATCGCTCCGTGCAGCAGCTCACGCGCGGAATCGTCGGCAAGATGCGCTTCCAGCTGGCCTCGCGCGATCCGCATGGCTTCGACGAGCGGCTGCTGGGCCAGGTCGGGAGCATCCCCGGGGTAGGGATCGCCGTGCCCGTGCTCGAGGCGAGCGCGAACCTGGTCGGACAGGGGGGCTCGCGCTCGATCGACCTCGTCGGCACAGAACCGCGCCTGGCCTCACGCGGCGGCCGGCTCGTGCAGGGGTTGCGCGCGCTGAAGCTCGCTAGGGTCAAGGCGATCCTGCTGCCGGCGCCGGTCGCCCGGGAGATCGGCGTCTCCTCGGTCGCCCGCGTGAAGATCCAGATCGGCGAGCGGTCCCTCCCGGCGCTGCTCGTGTCCGCGCCCCTCAGGGGCTCCACCGGCTTGACTCGCAGCCCGATCGGCGTCGCTCCGCTGGCCTACGCGCAGCGCCTCACCGGGATGCAGGGGCGGCTCACGAGCATCTTCGTCGGGTCGCCGCCCGGGCGCGACAGCCAGGTGCGCGCCGCGCTCGAGCGGATCGCGGGCGGCCGGCTGAACGTCCGACCCGCGAGCTTCAGCGAAACGCTCTTCGACCGCGCGGCCCGGCCCACGAACCAGGCGACCGGCCTGTTCTCGGCGATCAGCGCGCTCGTCGGCTTCCTGTTCGCGTTCAACGCGCTGCTCCTGACGGTCCCGCAGCGCAGGCAGCTGATCGAGGATCTGCGCCTCGACGGCTACACGCGCGGAATGATCGCCGAGGTGCTGCTGTTCGACGCGCTCGCCCTCGGGGTCGTCGCGTGCGGCGTCGGGCTCGCCCTCGGCGAACTGCTGTCGGTCGCCCTGTTCGAGTCCAACCCCGGCTACCTGTCGTTCGCCTTTCCCGTGGGACCGCAGCGGATCGTCAGCTGGCAGAGCGTCGCGATCGCGGTCTGTGGCGGGCTGCTGGCGGCGCTGATCGGGGTGCTCGCGCCGTTGCGCTCGGCGATCTTCTCCGCCCGCGGCGACTACCGCACCACCCCTCGCGGGCTCGGCGCGGTGAGCCGGCGGTGGATCGTGTCCGGTGGTATCGCATGTCTGGCCGCCACGACGGTGATCCTGCTGGCCGCGACCTCGGCCGCGATCGCGGGGGTCGTGTTCCTCGCCGCTGCCCTGCTGCTGCTCCTGCCGCTTGCGCTCGAGGCCGTCACGGCCGCCTTCGGCCGCCTGCAGCGTGGTTTCGCGGGCGCCTCGCCATACCTGGCCCTGATCGAGCTGCGCTCCCCGGCGAACAGGGCTCGCTCCATCGCGGTCGCCGCGACCGGCGCGATCGCCGTGTTCGGCACGGTCGCGATCCAGACCGCGCATCGCGACCTCCAGGAGGGCTTGAACAGGGTCGCTCATGGCCTGAACTCGACCACCGACCTCTGGATCAGCCCCGCGGGGGAAGCCAACTCGCTCGCGACAACCCCCTTCCGCATGGGCGCCAGCGGTGGCGTCGCGAGCCTGCCCGGCGTCAGCGCGGTGCGTTTCTACAGGGGCTCCTTCCTGGATGTCGGCGATCGCCGAACCTGGGTGATCGCCCCACCGGCCGCCGTCGCGCGTCCGCTGCCGACCGGGCAGCTTTTGGAAGGGAGCACGGCTCTTGCGACCGCGCGCTTCCACGCCGGCGGCTGGGTGATCCTCTCCCAGGCGATCGCCCAGGAACGGCACCTCCATATCGGACAGGTCTTCCAGCTCCCGTCGCCGCGACCGGCCGCCTACCGAATCGCCGCACTCAGCACGAACTTCGGGTGGCCGGCCGGCGCGATCATGCTGAACGCCGCCGACTACGCGCGGGCCTGGGGCAGCAGTGACCCAAGCGCGCTCCAGGTCGACCTTTCGCCGGGCGTCTCGACCCGGGACGGGATTCGGGAGGTTCGCGCGGCGCTCGGCACGGGCTCCGGACTCCAGGTGCGCACCGCCTCCGAACGGGAGCAGCATTTCCGCGCGACAAGCCGCCAGGGGCTCTCGCGATTGACCCAGATCTCGGCTCTCGTGCTGATCGCCACGGTGCTGGCGATCTCCGCGACGATGGGCGCGATGATCTGGCAGCGCCGGCCGCGGCTCGCGGAGATGCGGGTCGACGGTTTCAACCGCGCCGTGCTCTGGCGTGCGCTCCTGTTGGAGAGCGCGCTGCTGCTGGGCACCGGCTGCACCCTCGGAGCTCTCTTCGGTCTCTACGGCCAGCTGCTGCTGAGCCGCGCGCTCGCCACCGTCACGGGGTTCCCCGTGGCCTTCTCGCCCGGGATCCTGACCGCGATCGCAAGCCTCTCGCTGGTCACTGCCACCGCGATGCTGATCGTCGCGGTACCCGGCGCCCTCGCCACACGGGTGCGTCCGGCGGTGAGTCCGCGGGACTGACCGACCCGATCATTACGTTCCACGGATTCACATTCCCGGAGCTTTCGAGAGGGCGCACGGCGGCCTGCGGCGGATGCTGGCGGTGCTCACGATGTGCATTCGCGAGCTGGCCTGGATCCGTCCGGGCGTCGCGCGCGAGGTCGATCACTGGCGGCGACACGCCGCGGCGATTCCCGACCCGTCGATCCGGCTGGACGCGCTCGCCTCGCTGCACGCCAAGCGCTTCAACGTCGAGGGCGCGGCGCTGTTCGCGGCGCTCGCTCCGAGGCGAAACGCCGGGCTCCTGCGGATGCTCGTGGCGTTCCAGATCCTGCTCGACTTGCTCGACACGCTCAGCGAGCGTCCGGTTGCAGACACGCCGGGCAACGGCCGCCAGCTGCATCTCGCGCTGCGCGATGCACTTGACCCGGCCGCTCCCGAAGCCGACTACTACCGCCACCATCCGGGCCGCGCCGACGCCGGCTACATACGCGCGCTCGTGCGGACCTGCCGGGAGTGCAGTCGCTCGTTGCCCGCGTACCTCGACGTCCGCACCCTGCTCCTGGAGGGAGCGGAGCGGTGCACGGTCCAGGGCCTGAACCACGATCCCGATCCGCTTCACCGCGATGGCGCTCTGCGGCGCTGGGCGCAGCACACCTTCCCCTCCGCCCGCGGCCCGAGCTGGTGGGAGCTCACGGCGGCGGCGAGCAGCACGCTCGGGATCCACGCGCTGCTCGCCCTGGCGGCCGACCCGTCCTGCGGCCTGCCGGACGCCGAGGAGGTCGGCGCGGCGTACATGCCCTGGATCTGCGCCACCAGCACGATGCTCGACAGCTACGTGGACGAGGTCGAAGACGCCTCCAACGACGCGCACAACTACCTCTCCCACTACCCGAGCGCGCGCGTTGCCGCCGAACGCACGCGCGACCTCGTCGTGCGCTCGCGGTGCGAGGCGCGCCGGCTTCGCAACGGCGCCCTGCATACGGTCGTCGCGGCGGGGATGGTGGCGATGTACCTGTCGGCCGACGGCGCGTGGACGGCGGGCAAGCGCGGAACCACGTGGGAGCTCGCGCGAGCGGGGGGGATGCTGACGATCATCCTGCTGCCGGTCCTGTGGGTGTGGCGATTTTCGCGCAGGCGGCGCGGCGGCTAGGGCCTCGGCAAGCGCACCGGCCCGCGCGCGGCCCCCGACGCGACTACTCAGAACTGAACATTCACGACAGTCTGTTCGAGCGGCGCGGAATCGGCCATGATCGTTGCCACGCGATGATGGATGAGAATGGGATCCGGGTCATGCCCGCAGGGAGAGAGAAGCAGCGCCGCGCGCGGCGCGCTAAGAAAGGCAACTCGGGGACATCCAGAGCCGCGTCTTCTCGCCAGTGGCAGCGGGCCGGGCGCCCTTCTCGGCGTTCGGCCCGCAGCGACGAGGGCTCGGGCAACGTGACGATCGAGCTCTCCAAGGCGCAGGTCGACCAGGTGGTCAGAGCGGCCGGCCAGGGCGGCACGATGTCGGTGCTGCTCTCGGCGGTACGCGAGCCCGGATGGCCGCTCTCGTTCGACTCCGGCGAGTGGAGCTACCCGGCTCAGATGGACGACCGGCGCCTGTCCCGTTCGCTGCTCTCGGGGCTGCTGGTCCTCTCGTGCTTTCCGCCCGGAGGCGAGTACCTGGGGATCGCCGAGCTGGCGCGGATGCTCGAGATGAACACGAGCACCACTCACCGCTACGTCACGACGCTGCTGGCCGTGGGGCTGCTCGAGCGCGACCCCTCGACCCGTCGCTACCGTCTCGGACAGCCCTAGCCGAACGCCCCCCAGGCGCTCAGAAGCGGCGGCGCAGGTGCGCCACGATCCGCCGGACGGCGTTGAGATCCAGCTCGGCGCCGAACAGGAACGGCACGCCTACGACCTCGAAGGGCCGGCGGCGCAGCCGCGCGAGCTGGTTGTGCTGAAAGCGGGCCCGGTCGTGCGCGGTGCGGGCGGCGCGCCCTGCCAAGCGGCCGAGCTCCGTTCCGTTCACCCGTGAGATGCGCTCGAGCTCGGCGGCGCTGAAGCGGGCGGGCAGAAGGCCGTTGAGGAGCACGGCGTCCAGCCTGCGCCCGAGCCCGCGCTCGAGCCCCTCCTGAAGCTCGAGCGTCTCGGTGACGGCCATCTCGGTCGGCAGCGCGACCGCAAGATATCCGGAGCGAGCCGGATCCTGCAGCAACTCGCGCACCTTCTGGGACTGCCCGGCGATCGGACCGACGCGGGCGATCGCCCCGAACGTCTGCGGTGAGTGCAACAGGCCAAGCGCATTGCCGGTCGCCGGGGCGTCGATCACGACGAGGTCGTAGCCTCCGGCGCGATGCTGCCAGCGCTCGCCCTGCGTGAGCTCCCAGATCTTGACCATGCTCACGAGCTCTCTCGCGCCCGGAGCCGCGGCGGCGAAGTACTGAAAGGTGCCGCTCGAGGCGAGCACGCGTCCGGACACGCGCCCACCGAGCTGCTGCAGCCACTCGAGCAGGGCCCGGTCGGGGTCGATCGAGATGCTCCAGAGGCGCTCGCCGAGCGGTTGCTCGACGCCCGGCTCCCTGCCCGGGAGCCCGAAGAGCGACGGCAGCCTTCCCTGGTCTCCCAGCTCGACGACGATCGTGCGAAGCCCGCGTTCGGCCGACAGCAGGCCAAGAGCCGCAGCGAGCGTCGTCTTGCCCACACCGCCCTTGCCGGTCACGAACAAAAGCTCCCGTTCGAGGATCGAGGTCATCGCGTCAGGAGTGTGTCTCAAACCCGCGCCCCGAGCCTCGACCTACAATCGAGCGCATGAGCGCAACGGCGGGGTCTTCTATTGAAGGGCAGGTCTCCTTCGACTCGCAGGGACTCGTGCCATGCGTGGTCCAGGACTGGAGCACCGGAGAGGTGCTGACGCTCGCCTACATGAACGAGGAGGCCCTGCGGCGCACGGTGCAAACCGGAGAGCTTCACCTCTTCAGCCGCTCGCGCGGCGAGCAGTGGCACAAGGGGGAAACGAGCGGAAACGTGCAAACGGTGCGCGCGCTGCGACTCGACTGCGACGGCGATGCGCTGCTCGCGCTCGTCGAGCCGGCAGGCCCGGCATGCCACACGGGCGAGCGGACATGCTTTCACCGTGGCCAGCTCGAGCCGGCTGCCCCGCACGAGACGCTCCCGCGGCTCGAGCGAACGCTGAGCGAGCGCGCGCGCGAGCGGCCCGGCGGCTCCTACACGGTCGAGCTGCTGGACGACCCGCCGCGAATCGGCGCGAAGGTCATGGAGGAGGCAGAGGAGGTCGCCCGCGCGGCCCGCGAGGAGTCGAACGATCGCGTCGACGAGGAGGCAGCCGACGTCCTCTACCACCTGCTGGTGCTCCTGCGAAGCCGGGGCCGCTCGCTCGTCGACGCCGAGCGGGTGCTCGATGGCCGTCGCTCCTAGCGCCTCGCCGGCGCCGCCGCGCTCGCTCCCCGTAGATCCGAGCCTTGCTCAGGCGCGGGCGCTCGCGCGAACGCACAACCTGATCGGGCTGCGACACAGCTTCATCGACGACTGCGAGACGCCCGTCTCGGCGTTCCTCAAGCTGCGCGCCCTGGCACCCGGCGAGCCGGCGTTCCTGCTCGAGTCCGCCGATCAGGGTCAGCGCGTGGGCCGCTGGTCGTTCATCGGCTTTCGCCCGCGAGCCGTCCTGCGCTGGTCGCTGGGCGACGGTGGCGACCCCTATGCCCTCGCCGCCGATCACCTGGCGAGGTTCAGCCAGGCGCCGATGGACGACGCGCCTCCGTTCAGTGGAGGGGCGGTCGGCTTCTTCGGCTACGACCTCGTGCGCGCGGTCGAGCCGCTGGGTCCGGCGGGACCGGACCCGCTCGGCCTGCCCGACATGGCGCTGATGCTCTCCGACGCGCTCGTCGTGTTCGACCACCTCAAGCACACCGTCACGATCCTCGCCAACGCCGACCTGCAGCGCGAGCCGGACGTCGGGCGCTCATATGCAGCGGCGGAGCGCACGATCGCCGAGATCCGCTCGGCGATCGCGGGCCCTGTGCCGCGCGAGCGGGCCGTGGCGGCGGGCGAGCGCCCGATCCCCGAGTTCACCTCGAACATGCCGCGCGAGCGCTTCGAAGCGATGGTCGAGCGGATCGTGCAGTACATCTATGCGGGAGACGCCTTCCAGGTCGTGCCCTCCCAGCGGTGGTCGGCGCCGGTTCCGGTAGAGGCGTTCTCGATCTACCGCGGCCTGCGTGCGATCAACCCGAGCCCATACATGTACTTCCTGGACTTCGGCGACTTCCAGGTCGCGGGCGCGAGCCCCGAGCCGCTGCTGACGGTGACCGGCCGCCACGTCAGCACGAAGCCGATCGCCGGCACGCGCCCCCGCGGCGCGAATCCCGAGGAGGACCGCAGGATCGCGGCCGAGCTGCTCGCCGACGAGAAGGAGCGGGCCGAGCACGTGATGCTCGTTGATCTGGGTCGCAACGATCTCGGCAGGGTCTGCGAGTACGGCAGCGTCACCGTCGAGGAGCTGATGGAGATCGAGTCATACAGCCACGTGATGCACATCGTCTCGACCGTCTCAGGGAGGCTGCGCCCCGACGTCGGCGCGATGGACGCGCTGCGCTCGGTGCTGCCGGCGGGGACGCTGTCGGGGGCGCCGAAGGTGCGTGCGATGCAGATCATCGACGAGCTC
Organism: Solirubrobacteraceae bacterium; assembly: GCA_035948815.1. Taxonomy (GTDB): domain Bacteria; phylum Actinomycetota; class Thermoleophilia; order Solirubrobacterales; family Solirubrobacteraceae; genus Palsa-744. The sequence continues at coordinate 25,786 of DASZIU010000163.1, forward strand.
GAGCCGGTCAAGCGCGGCGGCTACGGCGGCGCGGTCGGCTACCTCAGCTACGGCGGCGATCTCGACACCGCGATCCACATCCGCACGGTGGTCGTCAAGGACGGCGTCGCGCACGTGCAGGCCGGCGGGGGCACCGTCGCCGACGCGAAGCCCGACTACGAGTACGAGGAGTCCGTGGCGAAGGCGACGGCGGCGATGCGGGCGATCGCCCTCGCATGCGAACAGCCGGACTGGGCATGAGGGTCCTGGTCCTCGACAACTACGACTCATTCGCCTACAACCTCGTCCAGTACCTGGGCGAGCTGGGGGCGGACGTCGACGTCGTGCGCAACGATCGCGCGAGCGTGGAGGAGCTGCTGGCCGCCGGATACGAGCGCTGCGTGGTCTCGCCGGGACCGTGCACGCCCGACGTGGCCGGAATATCGCTCGAGCTCGTGCGCAGGATGCCCGAGGCGGGAATCCCGACCCTCGGCGTGTGCCTCGGCCACCAGGCACTCGCGCAGGCGTTCGGAGGGCGGGTAACGCTGAACGCTCCCGTCCACGGCAAGGCCACAACGATCGAGCACGACGGCCGCACGATCTTCCGCGGCCTCTCCTCGCCGCTGACCGTCGGGCGCTATCACTCGCTCGTCGTCGACCCGGAGCTCCCAGACTGCCTGGAGGAGTCGGCGCGTGGAGGCGGCGTGCTGATGGGACTGCGCCACCGCGAGCTGCCGGCCGAGGGAGTCCAGTTCCACCCCGAGTCGGTGCTCACGGCCGAGGGCATGCAGCTGCTCGCCAACTTCCTCGACCGGCCGGCCGGCGACGGCCAGGCCGCCTCGACGCGCGCGGCGCGTAGCGAGGCATAGATGCCGAACCCGATTCTCACGCGAGCGATCGACGCGCTCGCCTCCCGCACGGACTTGACCGCCGGTCAGACCGCCGAGGTCCTCGACGAGATCATGCACGGCGAGGTCTCCGAAACGCAGATCGCGGGCTTCCTGATCGCGCTGCGCACGAAGGGGGAGACCGTCGAGGAGCTCGCCGGCCTGGCGCGCACGATGCGCGCGCTCGCGGCGCATGTGGCGACCGGGCGCGAGGATCTGCTCGACACCTCGGGGACGGGAGGCGGTCGCAGCACCTTCAACGTGTCCACGACCGCGGCCTTGATCGCGGCCGGCGCCGGCTGCGCCGTCGCCAAGCACGGCAACCGCTCGGCCACGAGCCGCTCGGGATCGGCCGATCTGCTCGAGGCGCTCGGAGCGCGTATCGACCTCGGCCCCGACGGCGTGGCGCGCTGCATCGCCGATGCGGGTTTCGGCTTCATGTTCGCGCCCGCCCACCATCAGGCCACGCGCTTCGTCATCCCCGTGCGGCGCGAGCTGGCGGTGCGCACGATCTTCAACCTGCTGGGCCCGCTAACCAATCCGGCCGGCGCGCGGCGCCAGCTGATCGGAGTCTCCGACGCCTCCTTCCTCGAGACGATCGCCGGCGCGCTGGCGGCCCTCGGCGTCGACCGGGCGCTCGTCGTCAGCGGCGAGGACGGGCTCGACGAGATCTCGGCCTCGGCGCCGACGCGCGTCGTGGAGGTCAACGGCGAGGAGATCCGTGCCTACACCCTGCGGCCGCAAGACGCCGGCATCGAGCCGGCGCCGGCGGCGGAGGCCGCGGAGGCCTCGCGCGGAGGGACGCCGGAGGAGAACGCGGCCGTGACGCGGGCGATCCTCGCGGGCGAGGCTTCGCTGAGCGCCGACCTTGCGCTCGTCAACGCCGGCGGCGCGATCTACGCCGCAGGCCGCTGCGAGTCGATCGCCGAGGGCGTCGAGATCGCGCGCGGCGCGCTACAGGACGGGAGCGCCGCCGGGGCGCTCGAGCGCTATCTGGAGGTGAGCCGAGGCCAGGCGCCCGCGGCGGTCGCATGACCCCGCAGGCGCCAAACGTGCTCGAGCGGATCCTCGGCGAAACACGCACCGAGGTCGAGCGCCGCAAGCGTGAGCAGCCGCTGCCCGCGCTCGAGCCGGGCGCTCCGAAGCGCGACTCACGGTTCGCGAGCACGCTCGCCGCTCCGGGCATCGGCGTGATCGCCGAGTTCAAGCGCCGCTCTCCCTCGGCCGGCGCCATGCGTTCGGATCCCGACGTGACCGAGATCGTGGGCGCCTACGCTCGCGGTGGCGCGGTCGCGCTGTCGGTCCTCACGGAGGGACCGAACTTCGCCGGCTCACTCGATGACCTTCGCCTCGCGGCGGCGGTCTGCGACCTGCCGCTGTTGCGCAAGGACTTCATCATCGACCCCTACCAGCTGCACGAGTCGGTCGCCGCCGGCGCCGATGCGGTGCTGCTGATTGTCGCGGCCCTCGACGAGGCTCGCCTGCGCTCGCTGCACCGGACAGCTCGCGAGCTCGGGCTCGACGTCCTCGTGGAGGTGCATGACCGCGACGAGCTCGAGCGTGCGCTCGACGCCGGCGCCGAGATCGTCGGGGTCAACAACCGCGACCTCACCGACTTCAGCGTCGACGTCGTGCGAACCGAGCGGCTGATGGCGTACATGGCGCCCGGCGTCACGGTCGTCTCGGAGTCGGGAATCGCAGACGCCGAGCAGCTCGCGAGTCTTCAGCGGCTGGGGGTGCAGGCGGTGCTCGTCGGCGAGTCGCTGATGCGCTCAGCCGATCCGCAGGCCGCTCTGAGGCGGCTGCAAAGTTTTAGCGGAACCGAGCCGGCGCTTTAGATGTCCTTCATGGCTCGTGACCATCCTGTCACTCCATGAGGCGCACGTTCTTCATCCCATTCCTCGCTGCCATGGTCGGCGCGGGCGTCGTGGTCGCGATACTCGCGGCGGCGGGCACGCTGCAGAGCAAGACGAGCACGGTCACCGCGATCCAGGCCGCGCCGCTCCAGCCGTCCAACGCGGTACAGACGAGCAAAGGCCTAACGCCGCACGAGATCTACGTGCGAACCGCTCCCGGCGTCGCGATCGTCACCTCGACGATCGTGCAGAAATCAGAATCGCCGCTCGGGCTCTTCGGCGGCGGCGAAGAAGCCCAGCGCCGTGGCGTGGCGACCGGCTCCGGCATCGTGATCAACGCGAACGGAACGATCCTCACGAACTATCACGTCGTCGCGAACGCGATCAAGGTGACGGTGAGCTTCGAAAAGGGCAAGACGATCGACGCCCAGGTCGTCGGCAAGGATCCCTCCAACGACCTCGCAGTCCTGCGCGTCTCACCCGAAGGCACCGCGCTTCACCCGATCCCGCTGGGCGACTCGAGCGCCGTCCAGGTCGGCGACCCGGTGCTCGCGATCGGCGATCCGTTCAACCAGGAACGGACGCTGACGACCGGCGTGATCTCGGCGCTGCAGCGCGAAATCACAGCGCCCAACGGGTTCGCGATCAAAAACGTCCTGCAGACCGACGCGCCGATCAACCCGGGCAACTCCGGCGGCCCCCTGCTCGACAGCGCCGGCCGCGTGATCGGCATCAACTCTCAGATCGAGACGGGCTCGAGCGGCGGCGGCAGCGTCGGCATCGGCTTCGCCGTCCCGATCAACACCGCCAAGGCGGAGATCTCGCAGCTCGAGAAGGGGGGCACCCTGCGCGGCGCCTACCTCGGCCTGCAGTCGATCACGATCGACGGATCGCTGTCGGCGCTCAACCTGCCGGTCAAGAGCGGGGCGCTCGTCGAGAGCGTCCAGAAAGGCACGCCCGCTGAAAAGGCCGGTATCAAGGGTGGCGTGGCGGGCACGGCGGAAGGCCAGTCGGTGGCCGTGGGCGGCGACATCATCGTCTCGATCGACGGCAAGAAGGTCAACAGCTCGCAGGACGTCGCCGCCGACATCCACGAAAAGAAACCCGGTCAGACGGTCACGATCGGCCTCAAGCGCCCGAACGGCTCGGCGCAGTACAAGAACCTGACGGTGACCGCCACGCTCGGCACGCGTCCGGACAAGCTCGAAACGGCGACGCCGCCCGAAGGCTGATTCAACCGGCGGTCTTCCGCCCGCTACCGTTGTGGGCATGCCGGAGACCCCCCGTCCCGAGTCGCCCACGAGGGTGAAGGTCTGCGGCATCACGAACCTCGATGACGCCGAGCTCGCGACGTCGCTCGGGGCCTGGACGATCGGCATGATCTTCTACGACGGCAGCCCCCGGAAATGCTCGATCGAGCAGGCGCAGCGGATTGCCGCGAGCTTGCGGCGCAAGGTCCACGTGTGCGGCGTGTTCGTCAACGCTCCGCTCGAGGAGCTCGCCGCGACCGCTCACGAGGTCGGTCTCGACATGCTGCAGCTCCACGGCGACGAGGGCCCGTCGTTCTGCGCCGAGGCGGCCAGGCGCACGGGGGCGCGCATCATCAAGGCCGCCCAGGTCTCCGACGTGGGCGACGTGCGCGATCTCGAGCGCTTCCACGTCGACTTCCACCTGCTCGACGCGCGCCCGCGCAGCCCCCGGGATGCGGCGCTTCGCGGCGGGACCGGCGAGACGTTCGACTGGAGTCTCATCAAGGCGCGGCGCTCGAACGTCCCGCTGATCCTGAGCGGTGGCTTGAACCCGGAGAACGTCGCCGAGGCGATCGCGATCGCTCACCCCTACGCGGTCGACACCGCCAGCGGGACCGAGGCGGCGCCCGGGCGCAAGGAGCCCGAGCGGCTGCGCGCGTTCTTCGCCGCCGTTCAGGCCGCCTCGGCGGCCGGCGCGAAGGTCGGCCAGCCGGCGTGAGGGCCGAGGAGGGGAGCCGCGCCGCAGCGGGGCGGAGTCTCGAGGCCGTGGAGCACCGCTTCGGCCCCTATGGGGGGCAGTACGTGCCCGAGACGCTGATGCCGGCGCTGGCCGAGCTCGAGCTGGCCTGGGAGCAGGCCCGCTCGGATCCCGCCTACGGGGCCGAGCTCGAGGCCCTGCTCCGCGACTTCGCGGGCCGTCCCACGCCCCTGTACCGGGCACGACGTCTTTCCGAGCGCCTCGGGCGTCCCGTCTATCTCAAGCGGGAGGACCTCAACCACACCGGATCGCACAAGCTCAACAACGCGCTCGGGCAGGTGCTGCTGGCCAAGCGCATGGGCAAGCGCCGGATCATCGCCGAGACCGGCGCCGGGCAGCATGGCGTCGCGACCGCCACCGTGTGCGCGCTGCTCGACATGGAGTGCGTCGTCTACATGGGCGTCGAGGACACCCGCCGCCAGCGCCCCAACGTGCAGCGCATGGAGCTCCTCGGTGCGACCGTACGACCCGTCGACGCGGGGGCGCGCACGTTGAAGGAGGCCACGTCGGCCGCGATCCGCGACTGGGTGACCAACGTTCAGAGCACCCACTACGTGATCGGGTCGGTGGTCGGGCCGGCTCCCTATCCCGCGCTCGTGCGGGACCTGCAGCGCGTGATCGGCGACGAGGCGCGGGCGCAGATGCTCGAGCACGAGGGACGCCTGCCCGCGCGTGTCGTCGCATGCGTTGGCGGCGGCTCCAACGCGCTCGGAATCTTCGCCGCCTTCATCGCCGACGAGGAGGTCGAGCTGATCGGGGTCGAGGCAGGTGGCGATGGGATCGAGACGCCCCGCCACGGCGCGCCGCTGACCGTCGGCGGCCGGCCGGGGATCCTCCACGGCTCGCGCTCGGCGGTGATGCAGGACGAGGAGGGGCAGATCATCGAAGCGCATTCGATCTCCGCGGGCCTCGACTACCCCGGGACGGGCCCGCAGCACGCATTCCTGCGGGACACCGGTCGCGCGCGCTATGTCGCCGTCAACGACGTTGACGCGCTGGCGGCGTTCCGAGAGCTCGCACGGTTGGAGGGGATCATCCCGGCGCTCGAGACCGCGCATGCGCTCGCCTGGCTCCTCGAGCAGCCCGAGGGCGAGCTCGACCTCCTCTGCCTCTCCGGCCGCGGCGACAAGGACCTCGCCGAGGTCCTCGGCGATGAGTAGCACGAGCGCCGCGACGGGCGTCGAGCGGCTCGGCGATGCCTTCGCCCACACGGGCAAGAGGGCCGCGCTGATGCCCTACGTGATGGCGGGCTTTCCCTCGCTGGCCGAGTCCGCGCGGATCGGCGAGGCATGCATCGAGGCCGGGGCGGACGTGATCGAGCTGGGAGTGCCCTACTCCGACCCACT
>DASZIU010000164.1:0-10800 GCA_035948815.1 Solirubrobacteraceae bacterium
AACATCGACCACACGCATTGCAGGATGAAGTCACGCCGCTCGTCCGGACCGCCGCAACGACGCTCAGCCAAGCGCCCGTTCAGCTCTGTCACCAAATGTGCGGCGCCGGTTGTGACCGCCGCGTGTCCGTCGACGAACACCGGATCTTCCCCCGCGAGGAACAGCAGTGCGTCATAGCGGTCTGGCAGCTCGACCAGATCGAATGACGTTCGGGGCTCTCCTGGGAAGCGGCCGGGCTCCCAGATCTCGAACTTCTGAAATGCGCAGAGGACCACGAAGCGGGGAACTGGAATCCCGCGTTTGGCGTCTGCGGACTCCCGCCAGTACGTCAGTGCCTGCTCGCGATGGTGGCTGAGTCGTTTGACCTCCGACGGGGCCTTCATCTCAATGATGCAGACGCCCGGCCACAGCATGTCGAGGAATCGTCCCTCCTGCGGCGCCTCGAACTGCGCGCCGACCTCGCGTCGATCGCTGCCGTAGCAAACGAGCAGTTCGTTGAGGAACGTCTGCGCCTCGGAGCGCTCGCTGCCTTTGTAGAGCGTCCAGTGTGCGGCGAAGCGAGCCAGGTTCGCCCGGATCTCCTCGCCGGTCAGAGCCACGATGAGTCGGGGTCAGACGGCGAGGCGCTCTTGCATGGGCACTGCGTAGAAGGTGGACTGCAGCAGCCGGCGGTGCTCTTTGCGCAGGCAATCCTCGCTCTGTTCGAGCGCGGCCACGAGATGCGGCTCGGCGTTGTCGCGCACGAGCGCCAAACGCGCGCGCTCGGCGCGCTCGCGCGCCTCCGAGATGTAGAGCAGAACCTTCTCAACTTCGCCGTGATGGGCCTCATTCAACATTTGATCGCTCCTGGGGCTGGGTGCGAGCAACTGTACGGATCGACGGGGACGGTATCCCGCGGCGAGCCTGCAAAGTGCGAGGTCCAGTCGGCGTGCCAAACCGTCGCTCCCATACAACCCTCACGGCGCGGCGATCAAATGCCGGAGGACAATTGGACCCCAATTGGACCCCAATCCAATCCTCCACCGCCTGCCTCCAAACCACAAAACACTGGATTTGCAGCCACTTCAAAGGGGTGAGCGATGGGGCTCGAACCCACGACCGCCTGGACCACAACCAGGAGCTCTACCAACTGAGCTACGCCCACCATGGGATGCGACCTGGAAGTCTAGCGTCGCGTCAGCTACGTCTCAATCGGACCGGATCGCCTGTTCGGCCAAGGCAAGCGTCTCGCTGGGAGCGAGCCCGGGCGTGCCGGCGGCGGCGCTCCGCCAGGCGTCGAGCAGCCGCATCGGGTCGGGTCCGAGCAACGCAGCCATCTGCACGCCGAGGGCGAATGGGTCGACAGGTGACGCCGCGCCCGCGCCGGTCGCGGTGGAGGCAGCCTGGACTCCCATGCCCGGAGTGATTCCCGTTGCTGGCGCTGAGGGGGCCACGCCCGCGGCGGGCGCCGCCGCCCCGCCGGCGCTGGCGGCGGCGAGCACCCGCTCGGTGACGTCCTCGCCCTTGCGCTGCGCGGCACGCCAGCCGCGCCCCATGGTCAGCTGCCCGAGCGGAATCTCCGGGCCCTCGAGGATCGTGAGCCGCGCCAGTTCGGGGTTCCACTTGTGTTCCCCGAGCTCGACTACCTTGCCGAGCGCCCATGGCGCGACGATCGCGCACAGCGCCTGCTCGCTGAGGTTGAAGCGCCAGACGGTGTGGGGGAAGTGGCGGAGCTCCAGGTGGTACATGCGCGAAAGACTGGCACGTCGCACGCGCGGGCGACGCGCTCTAGCCAGTTCCCGTGCCGGATGCGCCGGACGCGCCGCCCGCCCCGGCACGCGCGGCGGGGCCGTGCACCCCGCGTAGGCGCGTACGCATGATCTCGACGGCCTGCGGATTGGAGTCGATCAGCACGTAGCGGCGGCCGAGCTGTGCGGCGACGGCGCCGAGCGTGCCGCTGCCGGCGAAGAAGTCGAGGCACCAGTCTCCCGGACGCGTGGAGGCGAGCACCATGCGGCGCAGGACGCCCTCGGGCTTCTGCGTGGGGTAGCCGGTCTTCTCGCGTCCGCTGGTGGGCACGATCGTGTGCCACCACACGTCCGTGGGGAGCTTGCCGCGGGCGGCCTTCTCGGGCGTGACGAGGCCGGGTGCCATGTAGGGCTCGCGATCGACCTCCTCGCAGTCGAAGTGGTAGGCGGCGGGGTCCTTGACGTACACGAGGATGGTGTCGTGCTTGGCCGGCCAGCGGCTCCTGGTGCGCCCGCCGTAGTCGTATGCCCAGATGATCTCGTTGAGGAAGCACTCGCGCCCGAATATCTCGTCGAGCAGCAGCTTGCAGTGGTGGGCCTCGCGATAGTCGATGTGGAAGTACAGCGTGCCCTCGCGCGCGAGCAGCCTGCGTCCCTCCTCCAGGCGCGGCGCGAGGAACGCCAGGTAGTCCTCGAAGCTGTCGCGGTAGGAGGACTCGGCGAGCAGCTTCGTCGTGTAGCGCCGTCCCTGGAATCCCGTCCGCGCTCCGGCCTCGTCCCTGACCGCCGTGAGCGTGCGGCGCACCCGCGTCGTTCCGGTGTTGAAGGGCGGGTCGATGTAGACCAGCTGAAAGGACTCCGGGGCGAAACCGGGGAGCAGCTCGAGACAGTCGCCCAGGAGGATCTGATCCATCGCGGCGGCCGCGTAACCGGGGTCCATCGGAAAGAGCCTATGTTCGGGTCCCGATGGAGACCCGCGCGACGCATGCCGCCGCGGGCCGGAGCGGACGCGCCGGGACGGAGACCTCTGTTTACTGCACGGTCGATGATCTTCGTCAACTCCGTGCGGATGGCCAGACGGCGGGGACCGCGCTCGCTGTCCGCGCCGCTGCGCATCTCAAGCGCGGCGGCGGCGACGGCGGCGCTTGCGATCGCCGCGGTGCTGCTGCTCGCCGGTGGTCGGGACGATGCCGACTCGGCTCCGCATTCGCTCGCCGCGATTCCCGTGACGGTCGGACTCGACGCGCGGCGGCCGGGACGCCCGGTGCAGCGGAGGTTCCTCGGCCTGTCCTTCGAGCTCGCGGCGCTGCCGCGGATCTCGGCGTACGCCAACAGCGGCAACCTCGTGGGGCTCTTGCGCTCGCTCGGGCCCGGAGTGCTGCGCTTCGGCGGCGTCTCCGCGGATACGCAGGTCGCCTGGGTCGACCGGCGCACGCCTGTCCCTCCGTGGGCCACCGCGACCGTCACTCCCTCGGATCTCCGCCGTCTCGGGCGCCTGGCGGCGCGCAGCGGGTGGCGCGTGCTGCTCACCATCGGCGTCCTTCACTACGAACCGATCGCGGCGGCTCGCGAGGCGGCGGCCGCGAAGGCGGCGCTCGGCCCGCGCCTTGCGGCGATCGAGATCGGAAACGAGCCCGACGCATACGCCTCCCACCACTTCAGGTCGCTGCCCTGGACCTACGCCCAGTACGACGCCGAGGTCACGGGCTACCGCCGCGCGATCGCCAGCGCCGCGCACGGCATCCGGCTCGCCGGGCCGGGGGTCTCTGGGTCGCAGATCTTCCAGACGTGGGGACCCGGCGAGGCGGCTGCACAGCGGCCGTGGCTACTTACGGGTCACCACTACCCGCTCGGTTGCCATCAGGTTCCGCCGCCTTCGATCCAGCGGCTGCTGTCCCCGGAAATCCGGATGCTCGAGGCCCAGTCGCTGCGTCGCTTCATGACGGTGTCGCGGTCGAGCTCGATCCCCTTCCGGCTCGACGAGGTCAACAGCGTCTCCTGCGGGGGAACGGCGGGTATCAGCAACACGTTCGCCGCGGCCCTGTGGGCCACGGGCTACATCGCACAGGCGATGGCGGCCGGGGTCGCCGGCATCAACTTCCAGGGCAACCCGGCCAACTGCCGTGGGTACTCCCCGCTGTGCGCACCGACGCCTGCGCGGCTCGCGCGCGGAGTGCTCGGCGTTCAACCCGAGTGGTACGCGCTGCTGCTCGCGCGGCATCTCCTGGGCAGCCGCCCCGTGCACGCCTACGTCGTCTCTTCCGGCGCGCCGAACCTCGTGGTACGCGCCTTCGAGGCCGGCGACGGGACGCTCCGAGTCGTGATCGTCGACGAGGACCCGCTCACAGCCGCGCCTGCGGCGGTGAAGCTGCACACCGGCCGCCGCTACCGCTCGATGACGGTGCTGGCGCTGAGCGCCCCCTCGACGACGGCGGGCACGGGCGTGCGGCTCGGCGGCCGCTCGGTGGCGCGCGATGGGTCCTGGTCGGAGCCGTCCGCGGCCGCGAAGCGCGCCTCACGCCCGGGGTCGATCTCGGTGACCGTCGCGCCGAGCACGGCGGTGCTGCTCACGCTGCCGAGCTCTGGCTAGCGCTCCTCAGCGTCACTCATAGCCGTGGTCGGGTGGCGCGCTCGAGGCGGGTGCCGCGTTCGGTGAGCTCCCACGCATTGGCCATTCCGAGCTTCGGCCCGTCGCCGTCGTTGTGGACGAGTTCCAGCCTGGCCAGCCTGGAGAGGAGCTTCGACATCTGACCCTGATCCTCGACCTCCGCGCCGTCCGCGATCTGGCGGTTGCTCGCGCCCGGATGCTCGGCGATGAACATCAGCACGCGCACGGTCCTGTAGGTCAGACGCATGTTCAGTCCCTCGAGGGGGTCACGGTGCGCGGCGCGGGGGGCGGATGGGACCCCGCGGAGGTGATCGGGCCGGTCCCTCGTGAGCTCCCGCCGAGCCGCGGCGGCGCCGAGATAGGGCAGGACGATGATGCTCATGAGCGATCCGAGCAGGTCCGCGAGTGGCTCCTCGCCCGTGTCAAGGACGCGCGTGTGCAGGACGCCGAGCACGGCGCCGACGACGCCCTCGGCCACGAGACGAGGCGGTTGACTGGTCGCCGGCGCGAGCGATCGACCGTGATCGATCAGCTTCGTCAGTTCGGCGAGCACCCCGGCGCGACGCACGAGCACCGGATCCCCTGCGGCGGGGGCCTCGACGACGAAGAGCCTCGCGAGCCCCGGCTCCCTTTCCATGAGCGCGAGCAGGCTCGCAAGCCCGGAGCGGATCCCGTCCAACCAGCCGGACTCGCGTTCGAAGGCCTCCGAAGCCACTTCGCGGCCCTCGCCGAGCGCACGCTCGAAGGCGGCCAGGAAGCAGTCTTCGCGGTCGGTGAACAGGTCGTAGAAGGTCTTTCGCGAGACCCGCGCGCGGCGGATCACCTGCCCCACGGTCAGGCGCGCGTAGCCCACCTCCTCGACCGCGTCCACGGCGGCCGAGATCACGCGTCCACGCTGGATCCCGATGACCTCGTCACGCTGCTCCCCCGGATCGCGCCGGCGGGACCGATCGCCCCCCGAACCTGTCCGATGGCGGGCGGCGGTCTCTTCAGGCCTGGAGCTGTATCTGGTCATGGCGAGTCGCGGGCTCCTCCCCGACCTGATCGACCGGCCTGCGACGCGCGCGTTCGCATGTTCGGCATGCCCTCGCCGTCGCGGGTGGCCGAGCCGACCCTATACGAGGCCTTCGAAAGATGTCAAGATGCATGTTCAAACATCCACCATAGTTGTTCGTGATCTGACAACTGGAGATCTGGCGGATCCCGAGTGTCCTCGCCCGTCCGACTGAGCGGAATGGTCGTTTCCTCGGTCGACCTGCATACGGGACGGATCGCGACGCGTCAATCCGCCAGTCGGCCGAGACGGCTATCTTGGCCGCGGAAATGTCGCCTGGATCGCCCCCCCACGACGCGGATATGAGCTTCTCGCCGCTGCCCACGGGCCGGCATGGCCTGGATCGCGAGGTGGTTTCCGAGCACCAGCGTGCCCGGATCGTGCAGGCGATGATGCGAATCGTCGTCGAGAACGGCTTCCAGAGCGTGACGATCGCGGGTCTGTGCAAACGCGCGCGCGTCACCGAGCGGGCGTTCTACGCACAGTTCGACGATCTGGAGGGCTGTTTCCTCGCCGCCTACGACGCGACCCTCGAGCGCTGTCTCGGATCGCTGCTCATCGCCCCCGACGCTCCGCTTCCCTTCGATCGCACGCTGCGCCGGGTCGTGAAGGCGGCGCTCGACGCGGCCGCGCAGTACCCCGTGCAGGCGCACCTCCTGCTGATCGACGCGTTGACCGCGGGCTCTCGGGGACTGGAGCGCAGCCGTCGACTGACGGACACGCTCCAAGCGGAGCTGACCCGCGATGGAGCCCGCGGGACGAGCGGCACGCCGGACCCTCTGCTTCGCGGCCTCGTGGGCGGCCTGCGCGAGGCCATCGCCATACGCGTTGCGACGGGCAACGCCGGGGATCTGCCACGGCTCCTCGATCCGCTCGTGACGTGGATGCTCAGCTACGCGCCCGACGGGAGGCCGCCGATCGCGCGCCTGAAGTGTCCGCCACGCGCGGCGAGGGCCGAGGCGCCGGCAGCGCCCCCGCCGCTTGCCGGACACCGCTATCCGCGCGAGTTCGTGCGCGAGAGCCAGCGCCGCCGCCTCATGGACGCGGTCGCGTCGATCGCTCACGAGCGGGGCTATGGCGGCCTGACGGTCTCCGGGATCGCCCGCCGAGCGCGCGTCTCCCACCAGACCTTCTACGAGCACTTCAGTGACCGCCGCCATGCGCTCCTACGCACCTTCGAGAGCGACGCGCAGGAGGCACTCGAGGCGGCGGCGGCGGCCTATGCGGCGAATCAGCGTGACTGGCCGCGGGCCGTGCGTGCCGCGCTGGCCGCGTTACTCGAGTGGCTCGCCGGGCGACCCGACCATGCCCGGCTCGGGTTCGTCGCGTTCCCGGCTGTGGGCGCCGACGCCTATCGGATCCGCAACGGCTCGCTGCAGACGTTCGCCTCCCTGCTCGCCCCTGGCCGAGAGCACGCGCCGGGCGTCGCGTCGATCGCCGAGGAGGCGATCGCAGGCGCCGTGTTCGCGATCGTCGGCGAGGAGATCATGAAGGGCCGGACCGCGCTGCTCCCCGAGATCCTTCCGCTCCTGGCCTACGTCTCGCTTGCGCCGTTCGTCGGCCGCGATGTGGCAGCGGGCCTGGCCCAGGATGGGAAAGCCGCCGGTCGGCCCGTCGCCGCCCGCACCTGATCGCGCGCCGCCGCAGCGCGAAGCCCTCCCCCGCCTGACCCCCCACAGGCCGTCAGCCGCCGCGACCGGCGCCGTCCGCTGCTCCGACGGCTACGATCGGGCGAGTCAGAAACCCACGACACGCCCGAGGATCGATTGACAGGCAGCCGGCCTACACCCCGATCGGCCGCGCCGCTGACGGGCCTGATCCTGGCATGTGCCCTGGCGCTGATCGCGCTGTCCCTGCCGGCAGGCCGGTCCGCGGAGGCCCGCAGCGCGACGCGCGCGCATGCCGCGAGCCCGCGCGCGCATGCCGCGAAACATCTCTGGATAGGCGTCTCGGACAATTCCGTGGCCCTCTTCCGCGACCCCCGCTTCCGCTGGCTGGGAACGCACCTCGCGAGACTCGTGGTGCCGTGGAACGTCGTCGCGCGCCCCCGGGAACTGGCCTGGGACACGGCCTGGCTGCAGGCGGCGCTGGCTCAGCGGGTTCGGCCATTGGTCGCGTTCAACGCCGACCCCTCTCATCCCAACCGGTTGCCGAGCGTCTCCGCCTACGGCGCCGCGGTCGATGCGTTCATGGGCATGTTCCCCTGGGTGCGCGACTACAGCCCGTGGAACGAGGAGAACCACGAACGGCAGCCGACCGGGAGGGATCCGCACCGGGCTGCGCAGTACTTCAACCTGCTCTCGGCTCACTGCCGCAGCTGCATGATCACCGCCGCCGACGTGCTCGACACGCCGAACATGGGCGCCTGGGTGCGGAGCTTCCTGCATTGGGCGCACCGGCCGCGGCTCTGGGGCCTGCACAGCTATGTCGACGTGGGACGGGCCAGCCACGAACGGACCTCGGAACTGCTCCGGATGGTCCACGGCGAAGTCTGGTTCACGGAGGCCGGCGGCCCCGTGTGGCGCTGGGAACGCCCCTACGGAGTCGCCCGCGCCACCTACATCGTCCACCCTGAGTCCTACGCGGAGACGCTCGTGCACCGGCTGCTCGCGCTCGCCGCGATCAGCCCTCGCATCACCCGCATCTACTACTACCAGTGGCGTGTCGACCAAACGCTCGACTGGGCGCGTCGCCATGGGCAGCTCTCCTGGGACAGCGGGCTGCTGCGGCCCGACTGCTCGACACGGCCCGCCTTCTTCGTAGTCGCTCGAGCCGCCGGGCGGGTCCCGTCGCGAGTGCCCCGCGCCAGGCGCAATCACAGCGGCGACTGCGTCTAGAGCGGCTCGAGGACGAACATCGGAACGTCGCGTCGCGCCAGCCGGCGCGCCCTCCTGATCGCTGGGAGGCGATCGATGAGCGCCGCCCAGAGCCCCTCGGCCTCCCGCGCTTCGGCCTGCCTCGCCCGCACCGCACGGCGCTCGCCGTCGACCTCGATGGAGGCGGATGGTTCAGCGCGCAGGTTCAGGGCCCACCCCGGGTCCGTGTCGCTGCCGAGGTTGAGCGCCGCGGCGACATACGCGTCGCCGTAGCGGAGGTAAGCGACGACCGTCGACCGAGGCATGCCGGAGCGGCGACCGACAGTCGTGAGCGCGAGCACCGGCTGTCCGCCGGCGAGGATTCGAGAGCGCCTCAGGCGCCCGCGCGCGCAGCGCAGCAGCAGCGCGTGGACCCGTCCGATCTGCGGCTGGATCCGCAGCCGGGTGAGAGATCGAAGCAGCCTGGCGAGCATCATGGCGGGCCTCCCGACTATTCTTGACAGGTTCTCAAGAAGATCCTAGCGAGCATCTTGAGAGGGAGTCAAGAGAATGCCGAAGACCAGGGCGGCCGTGAGCCGCGACGTCAAGACCGAGCAGATCCTCGCTCTCGCCGAGCGGCGCCTGCGCGACGGCGGCTACGAGGCGCTCTCGATAGCCGGGATGGCTCGCGAGCTGGGGGTCGCGCAGAATGCCATCTACTGGTACTTCGAGTCCAAGGACAAGCTGTTTGTGGCGACGCTTCAGCGGATGCTCGAGGAGATCGTGTCCCGCAAGCCCTCCCGCGAGACGGACGTACGCGAGAGGATCCTGTGGTTCACCGACGAGTTCCAGACCCTCTCGAGGCTGCGCGGAGCGATGAGCGAGCGCGCCCGGAGCTCCCGCCCCGTCGCCGAGTTCGTGGCCGGTCTCGACGAGCTGCTCTCGCGGCTGCTCTCGGGCGCCCTGCGAGAGCACGTCGCCGAGGAGGAGTTGCCCATGGCCGTCGAGACGTTCAGAGCGACGGTCGAGGGAACATTCGCCCGCGCACTCGACGATGCGCAGCGGCGGCGCTTGCTCGGCTTCGCCCTCGAGCGACTGATCGGCGCCGCGGGCGCGCCTTGACGGCGCCAGACCGCCGTCTCGCAGACGCTGCATGCCCCCGGCTGGACTCGAACCAGCAACCCCCGGCTTAGAAGGCCGGCGCTCTATCCAGTTGAGCTACAGGGGCGAAAGGCGCACCGCGGCGGGCCAGCCCGACGGATGCTTAGGCACCGTTGAGGATAAACCGGTAAAAACTTGCTTTCATGAGCCCGGTGCGAAGCGACGAGGCGGACCTTACGCGCAAGGAGCGCCGCGAGCAGGCACGCTCCCAGCGCAAGGCGCTCGAGCAGGCGGAGGCCTCGCGCGCCGTCAGGCGGACGCGGCTGACCCAGCTCGGGATCGTCGTCGCCGTTGTCGTCGTCGCGATCGTCGCCGTCCTGATCGCGTCAGGGGGCAGCTCGAAAAGCGGCGGCCCGGCGAAACCCGGCAGCCCTCCCTCGAACGCGACGATCGCGGAAGTCAACTCGCTGGTCGGCAAACTCCCCGAGAGCGGGAACACGCTGGGAAGCCCGAGCGCGCCAGTGACGCTGCAGTACTTCGCCGACCTCGAGTGCCCGATCTGCAAGGACTTCACGCTCGGTGCGCTGCCGTCGCTGATCCAGCACTGGGTCGCCACCGGCAAGCTGCGGATCGAATACCGCAACATGCAGACCGCGACGCGTGAAACCGAAATCTTCCGCACCCAGCAGGTGGCGGCGCTCGCGGCCGGCAAGCAGAACAAGCTGTGGCCGTTCGTCGAGATCTTCTACCACGAGCAGGGCGAAGAGGGAAGCGGCTACGTCACCGAACAGTACCTGCAGAACATCGCGCAGCAGGTCCCCGGCCTCAACCTGGCGGCCTGGACCGCTGCCCGCGGCGAAACCTCGTTGACGGCCCAGCTGACGACGGACGCGCAGCTCGCGAACACGTCCGGGTTCACCGGTACGCCCTCGTTCCTGGTCGGCAAGACCGGCGGTGCGGCGAAGAAGCTCGAATACGCCTCGCTCACCGATCCGGCCTCCTTCAACGCGGCGATCGAAAAAGCCCTCAAGGCCTAGTCCGGCCGGGCGCGTTCCCCTCCCGCGCGCGTAGTCAATACGTCCATTGGCGCATTTCGCGCCCGAGCAAGCAGCGTGGCGGGCCGACGGGGTGGACACAGATCATGGGCTCAAACACGACGAGTATCGGCCCGGGAGGGGCCATCGACCCGGCGGTCGATAGCGACGGGCGGATCGCCAGGTTGTTCGAGATGACAAGCGACCTGCTGGCGACGATCTCGCTGGACGGCCGCTTCACGCTGCTGAACCCCGCCTGGGAGCAGCTGCTCGGATGGAGCGTCGACGAGCTCCAGTCCCAGCCGATGCACGAGCTGATGCATCCGGAGGACGTCGAGCCGACGCTGGCGCTGATGCTCGCGGGCACGCACCACCCCGCGGAGATGGAGAACTTCACCACGCGCTATCGCCACCGAGACGGCTCCTGGCGCTGGCTGCTGTGGAGCGCACGCTGCGACGGGGACACGTGGTACGCGGCCGC
>DASZIU010000165.1:0-7138 GCA_035948815.1 Solirubrobacteraceae bacterium
AGGGCGAGCTCGCCGACGCGCTCCTCGCCGGTGCCCGGGCGGTGCTCGAGGGAATAGACGTGATGGGTCGCGTCGGCGCTGATGCCGCACACAGAGGCCAGCATCCCCATGTCGGCGCGCTGGATGTGGTCCCGATCGTCTACCTCGACGAGGACGCGAGGGGTGCTGCCTGCGCCGAGGCGCTGGTCGTCGCAGACCGCATCGGCCACGAGCTCGAGCTGCCGGTCTTCCTCTATGGAGAGCTGTCGGCGGCAGACGTCGGCGGTGGGCGGAGCCGCTCCGAGCTGCGGCGCGGGGGTATCGCGCTTCTCGCCGAGCGGATCGCCGCGGCGCTCGCGGAGCGTGAGCCGGAGTCAGCGAGTGCGGTGGCCTCCGACGTGCTCGACGCGATTGCGCCGGACTTCGGGCCGGAACGCATGCACGCGACAGGCGGCGCAACGCTCGTGGCCGCGAGGCCGCCGCTCGTCGCGTTCAACCTCCAGCTCGCCGCATCCGCGGCCGTGGAGGACGCGCGGGCGATCGCGCATGCCATCCGCGAGGGCGGCGCCGAGGGTATACCCGGCGTGCGCGCGATCGGGATCGCGCTGGATGGAGGCGTGGCGCAGGTCTCGATGAACATCGAGCGGCCATTCGAGGTGCCCCTGGCGACGGTCGTCGAGGCCGTGAGACGCCACGCGAGGGTGGACAGCGCCGAGCTCGTCGGACTCGCGCCACGCGCCGCGCTCGAGGGCTTTCCGGCCGACGTGCCGATGCCGGGATTCGATCCCGCTCGCCACCTGATCGAGAACGCAATAGGCTGGTAGAGATGGCTCAGACCAGGCGCAAACGTCAGACCAAGCACCGGGGCAACGCCGCCGGCGTCGTCGAGTCTCGTGGGCGCACCGGGCGCAAGCCAACCGCCGCCGAGAAGAGCGGCAACGCGCAGGAGATGGCGAAGGCGAAGGCCAAGGCCGTCGACCGGCGCGATCGCCCGCCAACATGGCGCGGTGCGTTCATCAAGGGCATGTTCGCGGCCGTCGTCCTGCTCCTGTTCGTGATCATCTTCGTGCCGAAATCGAGCTCGCTGATCGCGGTGTTCCCCGTCGTGCTCGTGGCGTACACGCTCGTGAGCTACTACACCGACACGCTCGTCTTCAGATACCGCCAGCGCAACAAGGCCAAGCGCGCCAAAAGCGGAAAGGCACCCTCGCGATGAGCTCCCTCGACGTACGCTCCTTCACGGTCGGCCCAGTGCAGGAGAACTCCTACATCGTCCGCGCGCCGGGCGAGCCGCGGCGGGCGGTGATCGTCGACCCGGGAGATGAGCCCGAGCGGCTGCTCCACGCCATCGATGAGCTCGGAGTCGAGCTCGAGGCGATCCTGCTCACCCACTGCCACTTCGACCACATTGGAGCGGTCGCACCGGTCGCAAGGGCGACCGGCGCGCCCGTCTACTGCCCGGAGATCGAGCGCCCGATCCTCACCGACGTGATGCGCTGGGTCCCTCCCGGGTTCGGGCCATTCGAGAGCTATGACCCCGAGCACACGCTCGCCGGGGGCGAGCGGCTCGAGCTCGCCGGCCTGGAGATCGAGGTGATCTTCACTCCCGGCCACAGCCCGGGGCATCTGACGTATGCCACCTCGGGCGCTCTGCTCTCCGGCGACGTCCTCTTCCAGGGCTCGGTCGGCCGGGTCGACCTGCCGGGAGGTGACTGGGCGACGCTGGAGCAGTCGATCGAGCGCCTGCTGGTCGCCCATCCTGCCGAGACGATCGTCTATCCCGGTCACATGGGCGTCACGACGCTCGGGCGGGAGCGCGACACGAATCCGTTCCTCAGCGAGCTGCGCGAGCGCGTTCCGCGCGCGGTCCCGGCGTCCGACGCCGCCACAGCAGCCGGAAGTTGAGTGAGCCGAAGCTAAAAGCGCCGCGCGGCACCTTCGACGTGCTCGGCGAGCAGGCGGCGGCGCGCACGACACTCGAGGCCCGCGCGCGATCGATCCTCGAGGGAGCCGGCTACGAGCGCATCGAGACGCCCGCCTTCGAGGCGACCGAGCTGTTCGCCCGCGGCGTGGGGGAGGCCACCGACATCGTCCGCAAGGAGATGTTCACCTTCGAGGACGCGGGTGGCCGCTCGCTGACGCTGCGCCCGGAGGGCACGGCTCCCGTCTGCCGCGCATATGTCGAGCACGGGATGCAGAAGCGCCGCCAGCCGGTGAAGCTCTGGTACCTGTCGTCCTTCTTCCGCCACGAGCGCGCTCAGGCCGGGCGCTACCGGGAGTTCTGGCAGGTGGGCGCCGAGGCGCTCGGCTCGGACGATCCCGCGGTCGACGCCGAGTCGATCACGCTCCTCGCCGCCCTGCTCGCGGAGATGGAGGTCAGGGACGTGCGGTTGCGCCTCTCGAGCCTGGGCTCCGCCGATACGCGCAGCGAGTACCGCGAGCTTCTGCAGGCGCACCTCCGCGCGAACGAGGACAGCCTCTCAGAGGACGTTCGCAGCCGCATCGAGGCGAACCCGCTGAGGGCGTTTGACTCCGATCATCCGGGAACCGCGCGGGTGATGGAGAGCGCCCCGCGGCTCCTCGACCACCTCGCAGACGAGGATGCCGAGCACTTCGCTGAGGTGCGCGCGCTGCTCGACGTCGCCAACGTGAAATACGAGATCGACTCCACGCTCGTCAGGGGACTGGACTACTACACGCGGACCGTCTTCGAGTTCACCTCCGATGCGCTTGGCGCACAGAGCGGCGTCGGCGGCGGGGGGCGCTACGACCGCCTCGTCGAGCAGCTCGGCGGTCCGCCGACGCCCGGCACGGGCTGGGCTGCGGGAGTCGAGCGGATCCTGCTTGCGGGGGAGCGCTCCGAGCTTGGCCAGCCCGCGGCGGCCGCGGCGATCGAGCTCTTCGTCGCCACTCAGGATGGCGACGCGGAGAGCGTCAGGTCCGCGTTCGCCCTGCTGCACGAAGCCCGCTCGGCCGGCCTGAGCTCGCAGATGGATCTCGGAGGCCGGTCGCTGAAAGGCCAGCTGGGGCATGCCGACGCGCTCGGAGCCCGCTACGTGGCGATCATCGCCGGCGATGGAGCAGCTCTGCGAGACATGCAGGGCGGCGGCCAGGAGGACGTGCCGGCAGACGCCGTCGTGCACGCGGTCCTGCGCGGCCTGCACGACCTCTGATCCTGGGTCGAGCCACTGGCATCTGGGAGACGTGCTCTCCCGGCCCGTCCAGGGCCGATTGCACCGTTCAACTTTTCTGCTCGAGATGCCGAATGTAGCCCTGATGGTCCAGCTCTCCCGTCCCTACCAGATCGCTCTGGGGGCCCTCGCGCTCTTTGCGATCGTCTGGCTGCTCGCTCTGCGCGGGCACTCGAGCAGCACGAGCGAACCGGGCGCGTCCCCGCCGACGCCCAGCCAGCCCGCGCCGACCACCTCGGTCTACCACGGATCCGCTCCCGGGGTCACGGGGCTGACGCGCGATCTCGCCAAGGCCCACGGCGCGGTCGGCGCATCCGAACAGAACGCCAAACAGCTTGAACAGCGCTCGGCGCAGGCCTCGGGCGGCACGGTATCGGGCACGCCGACTGCGACGAGCGCCCCCCGCGCCGGCGCCCCGACCACCTCATCGGCCGCCAAAGCTGCGGCTCCGGCCGTTCGCAGCCCGAGCGCGGCCGCAAGTCCGGCCGCGCCGAAGACCGGGAACCGGAGCAGCGCCGGTCCCGTGCCAGGCGTGAGCACGCCGACGATGCAGGCCCAGGTCGAAGGGGAGCTCAAGCAGGGCAAGATCGTCACGGTCCTCTTCTGGAACCCCAAGGCCGCGGACGACGTCGCGGTGAACGGCCAGCTGCGCTCCGCGAGCGGCAGGCTCCACGGCGCCGTCTCGGTGCATGTGGCGCTCGCCAGCGAGGCGGGCTCATTCGGTTCGATCATCCGCGGCGTGCAGGTCTACGGCACGCCGACGATCATGATCATCAACAAGCACGGACGGGCGCAGACCCTGACGGGCTACACCGACGCCTACTCCATCGAGCAGGCGATCGAAGAAGTGCGGCACGCCTAGCCCTACACTCGCTCCGTGAGAACGAGCGACGAGCTGGTCAGCCATCTCGAACGTCCGCTCGCCCGCGGGCATTCCCCGCAGGGCGCCCACACGGGCGCCGCGGGCGGAGCCGCGTGCGGAGACCTGGTCCGCATCTCTGTGGCCGTGGACCCCGACTGCCCCGACGGGCTGATCGAAGACGCGGGCTTTGACGCGAGCGGCTGCGGCGCCGCGGTTGCCGCAGGGAGCGCCACCGTGGGTCTGCTGCGCGGGACGCCGCTGCTCGATGCCGCCCGCATCGGCGCGGCGAGCATCGCGGAGGAGCTCGGAGGGCTGAGTCCCGCCAAGCTGCACGCCGCCGAGCTCGCCGCCGATGCGCTGCACCGTGCACTCGGCGGAGCGGCCCGTGCGAGTGCGTCGCTCGCGCCATGCGAGGGACGCGTTCTCGTGGCGATGAGCGGCGGTGTGGACAGCGCAGTCGCGGCGCTGCTCGTGGCCGAGGCCGGTCAGGAGGCGGTCGGCGTGACGCTCGAGCTGTGGTCGGATGCGGCCAACGACGGCGAGGTCAGCTGCTGCTCGGCCGAGGCCGTGAGGGGCGCCCGTCAGCTGGCCCACGAGCTCGGAATGCCGCACCTCTCGATCGATCTGCGCGCCGAGTTTCGCGCCGGGGTCGTCGAGCATTGGCTGTCCGATCACGCGGCGGGCCTGACGCCCAACCCGTGCGTCCGCTGCAATGGCAACGTGCGCCTCGATGCGATGCTCGAGCTCGGCTCACGGCTCGGGTCGGCGACGCTCGCCACAGGCCACTACGCGCGCGTCGAGGAGGGCGCACTTCTGCGAATGGCAGCCGATGAGCGAAAGGACCAGAGCTATGTCCTCTCTGCGCTCGCGCCCGGTTCGCTGCGCCGACTGCAGTTCCCGCTCGGCGAGCTGTGCAAGGCCGACGTCCGGGCGATCGCCGAGCGCGCCGGGCTCGCGGTCGCTGCAAAGCGCGACTCCCAGGACCTGTGCTTCCTGGCCGGCACCGGCCATGGTGCCTTCCTCGAGCGTCACGGCGGTCTCGGTCCCCGACCGGGGCCGATCGTCGATCTCGACGGCGAGCTGGTCGGCGAGCACCGGGGCGCTCACGTCTACACCGTCGGCCAGCGCCACGGCCTCGGAATCGGAGGCCCAGGGCCGCTGTACGTCCTGGCCACCGACGCCGGCTCGAACACCGTCACCGTCGGCCGGCGCGAGGCTCTGCTGAGCAGCGAGCTGTCGCTGCGCGAGCTGACGCTTCACCGCGACGGGGATCGCATCGATGGGGTGCGCGTCCGCTCTCACGGGCGCCTGCGACCCTGCCGGCTCGCCGGCGAGCTGCATGCGGGACGCCACGCCAGCGCCGTCGTCGAGCTAGATGATCCGGCCGAACGGACCGCCCCGGGCCAGATCGCATGCCTCTACTGCGGCGACGTCGTCGTCGGGCATGCCACCGTTGCGCACTAGCGCCTCCGGGCGTGCCTAAGATCATCGGGCAATGACCTCTGACGAGATCCGCGAGCGCTACCTCAGCTTCTTCGAGGAGCGTGGCCATCGGCGCATCCCCTCGGCCTCGCTCGTGCCCTCAGCGCACGATCCCTCCGCGCTGCTCACCGTCGCCGGGATGCATCCGCTCAAGCCCTACTTCCTGGGGCAGGAGACACCGCCAGCGCGGCGTCTCACGAGCTGTCAGAAGGTCTTCCGCACGGTCGACATCGACAACGTCGGAAACACGGCCCGCCACCTGACCTTCTTCGAGATGCTCGGGAACTTCAGCTTCGGCGACTACTTCAAGCGCGAGGCGATCCAGTTCGCCTGGGAGCTTTCGCTGGACGCGTACGGGTTCGACGGGAAAGACATCTGGATCACGGTCTTCGAAGGCGACGAGGAGCTCGGTTTGGGTGCGGACGAGGAGGCGATCGGCTTCTGGCTCGAGATGGGAGTGCCGCGCGAGCGGATCGTCGAATGCCCACGGTCTGAGAACTTCTGGCAGGTCGGTCCGACGGGTCCATGCGGTCCCTCCTCTGAGCTCTACATCGACCGTGGCGTCGAGTTCGGCGCGGCTCACGACGTGCCCGGGGGCGAGAACGCGCGCTTCCTGGAGTACTGGAACCTGGTCTTCATGCAGTACGACCAGGAGCCCGGCCCGCGCGGTGGTAGCCCGGTGCTGCGGCCGCTCCCGGCGAACAACATCGACACGGGGCTCGGGCTGAACCGGCTCGCGGCGATTCTCCAGGGCAAGGAGTCCGTGTTCGAGACCGACCAGTTCTGGCCGCTGATCGAGCTCGGGCAGGATCTCTCTGGCAGGCGCTACGGCGAGAGCCACGAGGTGGATCGGGCCCTGCGGATCCTCGCCGACCACTCGCGCGCGATGACCTTCCTCGTGGCAGACGGAGTGGTTCCCTCGAACGAGGATCGGGGATATGTGCTTCGGCGCGTGATGCGCCGGGCGATCCAGCAGGGTCGCTCGCTCGAGCTCGAGCCGGGCTTCCTGAGCCGCTACTCCGAGCGCGTGCGTGAGCTGATGGGGGGCGTCTATCCCGAAGTGAACACCCAGCGGCCCGCGATCGAGAAGTGGCTCTCCTCCGAGGAGGAGAGCTTCAGCCGGACGCTCGCCCAGGGGATGTCGACGCTCGGCCTGTACATCGACCAGGCCCGGGACGCCGGCCGCACGTCCGTGCCCGCCGCCGAGGTCTTCCGGCTGCATGACACCTACGGCTTCCCCTACGAGCTCACGAGCGAACTGCTCGCGGAGGAGGGCCTCTCGATCGAAGGTGAGTTCGAGGACCTGATGGAGCAGCAGCGCGCTCGCGGCCGGGCGAGCGCGCGCGGCGCCGGCGCCGAGGCCGACAGCGCCCGCGAGGCCGCCAGCTCGTTCGCCGGCGAGAGCGGGGTGGCCACGCGATTCACCGGATACGAGACCGAGGAGCAGCAGACGACGATGGCCGCGGTCCAGGGGATCTCAGCCAATGGCGCCGGCGCGGAGGGCGGCGACGGCGACGCCTCCTTCGGCGCTCGCTACCTGGTTAAGCTGACCGAGTCCCCGTTCTACGCCCCCGGCGGCGGCCAGGTCGCCGATGTCGGGACGATCGAATGCGAGCACGGCGAC
>DASZIU010000166.1:0-9071 GCA_035948815.1 Solirubrobacteraceae bacterium
GCGGTCGCAGTCGGCATTGCAGTCCTTGCTGAACGTCCTTCTGAAGCGAACATAGCAGCGTCAGACCCGCGAACACGGGAGCTCGCGCTCATCGGCGGGTCGCCCTCCACGCCCACCACATCATCAGCGGCTGCAGCGGCAGCCGCGCGTAGAGGGCCCAGGGCGGGATCTTGGGGAACCGCGCCGGCGAGCGCGCCATGTACAGGTTCGCGGGGAAGACCGCGGCAAGCAGCGCGATCAGACCATGTCCCCCATGCCGGCGCGTCGCGGGGAGCAGGACCGCGAGGCCGCCGGCGATCTCGGCGACGCCGCTGACGTCGACCACGAGCCCGGCATGGTCCTGCAGCATCGGCGGCACCATTCGTTCGTATGCGCGCCGGTTCGCGAAGTGGTTGATCCCGGCGCCGATGAAGAACGCGCCGAGCACGCCTCGCGAGCGCCTTGGGACTCCTCTCTTCTGTGGCCGTGACTGCATCTCCGGACTCGCCGAGCTTCGGCTCGCAGAAATCTAGCGCCCCTCGAGCAACGAGCGGCCGGTCATCTGGGCCGGCTGCTCGATGCCCAGCAGCTCGAGCACCGTCGGCGCCACGTCCGCCAGGATCCCGCCCTGCTGGCGGAGCGCCGCCCCACGGAGGGTGACGACCAGCGGCACGGGGTTCAGCGAGTGCGCGGTGTTGGGGCTGCCGTCGGGCTCGAGCATGTGGTCGGCGTTGCCGTGGTCGGCCGTGACAACGCACACCCCATCGGTCTCGCGCACCGCCGCGAGGACGCGGCCGAGGCTCTCGTCGACGGTCTCGACAGCGCTCACCGCCGCCTCGATCACGCCCGTGTGGCCGACCATGTCGGCGTTCGCGAAGTTGATGATCCCGAAGCTCGGCCGGTCCGCCAGCCAGGCCTGCACGAACGCGTCCGCCGCCTCTCGCGCGCTCATCTCGGGCCTGTGGTCGTAGGTCGGGACGTCGCGCGGGGATGGCACCAGCTCGCGGCGCTCGCCGCGCATCGGCGCCTCCTCCCCGCCGTTGAAGAAGTAGGTCACGTGCGCGTACTTCTCGGTCTCTGCGACATGCAGCTGCGAGGCGCCGGCGCGCTCGAGGATCGCGGACAGCGTCGTGGCCGGCCGGTCGGGCGCGAACGCGACGGGATACGGCCAGCCCTCCTCGTACTCCGTGAAGGTCGTCAGTCGGCTGACCGGGGGCGCCCCCCCTCTGCCATCCCAGCCCGGGAGCGCCTCCTCACCGGCGGCGAAGCCCGGCTCGGCCAGGGCGCGCGTCAGCTGGCGCATCCGATCGGGCCTGAAGTTGAAGCAGACGACGCTGTCCTCTGGCCTGATCCGCGCGTCCGGCCCGACGAGCGTCGGCTCGATGAACTCGTCGGTCTCGCCCCGCTCGTAGGCCTGCCTGACCGCCTCCTCGCCGCCGGCGGCGTGGTGCGGAGCGCGCGCATGCACGAGCATGTCGTAGGCCCGCTGCGTGCGCTCCCAGCGACGGTCGCGATCCATCGCCCAGTAGCGCCCGACCACCGACCCGACGCGCACGCCGGGCCGGCCGTCCAGCTCGCCGAGAAACCCGGCACCGGTGTGCGGCAGCGTGTCACGGCCGTCGGTGAACGCGTGCACGACGAGGTCGCGCACCCCCAGATCCCGCCCGAGTGCGATCAGCGCCTGCAGGTGCGCCAGCGAGGAGTGCACGCCGCCGTCGGAGACGAGCCCCAGCAGATGCACCCGCTCGGCGGCCGAGAAGGCGTCGCGCAGTGCTGGGTTCTCGTCGAATGACCCGTCGGCGATCGCATCGTCGATCCGCACCAGGTCCTGGCGCACAATCGCGCCGGCCCCGAGGTTCAGGTGGCCGACCTCGCTGTTGCCCATCTGGCCGTCGGGCAGCCCCACCGCCCGGCCGCCCGCCTCGAGCGTCGTGTGCGGAAAGCCGCGCCAGAGCTCGTCGAAGACCGGCGTGTGAGCGAGCGAGACCGCGTTCCCGGGCCCCGGCTCGGCGAGGCCCCATCCGTCGAGCACGACCAGGCAGACCCGCTGCACCGGACGCCCGCCGGCCGGTGCAGCGCCGCTCATCGCGGCGTCGAGGCCCGGCTCGCGGCGGCGACGATCTCGGCGAAGGAGCCGGCATCGAGGGAGGCGCCCCCGACGAGTGCCCCGTCGACGTCGGGGAGCTCGAGCAGCTCGCCCGCGTTCTCGGACTTCACCGAGCCGCCGTAGAGGATCCGCACCGCCTCGGCCGACTCGCTGTCGCGGCCCGCGACCAGCGCCCTGATGAAGCCGATCGCCTCCTGTGCCTGCTCGGGGGTCGCGACGCGCCCCGTCCCGATCGCCCAGATCGGCTCGTAGGCGATCACGACCTCGGCCAGCCGCTCGTCGGGCACGCCCGCAAGGTCCTCGCCCACCTGCTGGCGCAGCTTGCGGTCGGTCTCCTCGCCGTCACGCTCCTCCTCGGTCTCGCCGACGCACAGGATCGGCACGAGGCCCGCCGCGAGCGCCGCCGGAACCTTCTGGGCGAGGGCGCGGTCGGTCTCGCCGAACATCGCGCGGCGCTCTGAGTGGCCGAGGATCACGCCGTGCACGTCGAGCTCGACGAGCATCGGCGCGGAGACCTCTCCCGTGAAGGCTCCCTCGGGCTCCTGGTGCATGTTCTGTGCGAAGACATCCACGGGCGAGCCGCGGGTGCTGTCGACCATCGCCTGCAGGTCCGTGAACGGCGCGCAGACGGCGATGTCGACGCCCTCGAGCCCGGCGACTCGCGGCAGCAGCGCCTGGATGTACTCCTCCGCCTGCTCCTGCGTCTTGTACATCTTCCAGTTTCCGGCGATCAGCGGTCGGCGAGCGCCCGGTCGCGCGGCGCCCGTCACGGAGCCACCCCGGCCCCATCCAGTGCCTCGACGCCGGGAAGCGCGGCGCCCTCGACGAGCTCGAGCGTCGCGCCGCCGCCGGTCGAGAGGTGGTCCACCTCACCGGCGAGCCCGAACTGGGACAGCGCGGCCGCCGAGTCGCCTCCGCCGACGACCGTCATGCCGCCCGCGCGCGCGACCGCCTCTGCCACCGCGCGGGTCCCGGCGGCGAACGGCGAGAACTCGAAGGCGCCCATCGGCCCGTTCCAGAAGACCGTCCCCGCCGCCTCGATCTCGCGCGCGTAGCGCGCGGCGGTGGCGGGACCGATGTCGAGGCCCATCCACCCGTCCGGGACCTCCACCCCGTCCAGCGTGCGATGCTCGGAGTCATCGGCGAGGCGCCGGCCGATCACTAGGTCCGAGGGCAGCTCCAGGCGCGCATGGCCGGGCCGGGCCGCCAGCTCGATCGCGCGGCGCGCGTGCTCGATGTCCTGCGCCCCGCACAGCGAGTCGCCGACGGCGTGGCCCTGAGCGCTTAGGAACGGGAAGCACATGGCGCCGCCGATGATCAGGACGTCGGCGAGCTCGAGGAAGCGGTCGATGACCGCGATCTTGTCGGCCACCTTCGCGCCGCCGATGATCGCCACGAGCGGCCGCGCGGGGTGCTTGAGGATCCCGCCGAGCGTCCTCACTTCGCGTTCGAACAGCCGTCCGGCGGCGCTCGGCAGCAGGTGCGCCACGCCCTCGGTGCTCGCATGCGCGCGGTGGGCCGCGCCGAACGCGTCGTTGACGTAGACGTCGGCGAGCTCGGCGAGCGCTCGCGCGAGCTCCGGGTCGTTGCGGGTCTCGCCGGGCTCGAAGCGGACGTTCTCGAGCAGTAGCACCTCGCCGTCCCCGAGCGCCTCGCTGAGCGCTCGGACGGGATCGCCGACGACCGCCGGGGCGAGCGTCACGTTCGCGTCGGTCAGCTCGCGCAGCCGATCGGCGACCGGCGCCAGCGACAGGCTCTCCTCGCGCGCGCCCTTCGGCCGGCCGAGGTGGGAGACGAGCACGAGCCTGGCGTGTCGCCCGCGAAGCTCGTCGATCGTCTGCAGGGCAGCCCTGATCCGAGTGTCGTCGGCGACGACGGGATGGCCGTCGGCTCCCGGGGCGAGCGGGACGTTGAAGTCGACCCGTACGAGTACCCGCTTTCCCTCGACCTGCAGGTCGTCGAGGCTCCTCACCGACGCCCTCCCGCCCCGTCCCCCCTCACGACGTTCCCACGGCGGGCCCCATCGCTGTTGGCTCGCCGCGCGCGCTCACAGGACCCTCGTCACCAGGTCCACGATGCGGTTCGAGTAGCCCCACTCGTTGTCGTACCAGGCGACGACCTTCAGCATCGTGCCGTCCATCACCGCGGTCAGCTGCCCGTCGACGATCGAGGAGAAGGGGGAGGAGACGATGTCGGTCGAGACGATCGGATCCTCGGTGTAGTCCATGATCCCGTGAAGCGGGCCGGTCTCGCTCGCGGCCTTGAGCGCGCCGTTGACCTCCTCGACGGTGGTCTCGCGGTCGCACTCGACCGTCAGGTCGACGACCGACCCCACGGGGACGGGAGCGCGGATGGCGAACCCGGCGAGCTTGCCCTGCAGCGGGGGGATCACCAGGCCGATCGCCTTGGCGGCGCCCGTCGAGGCGGGGATCAGGTTGATCGCCGCGGCGCGCGCGCGGCGCAGGTCCTTGTGCGGAAGGTCCTGCAGCCGCTGGTCGGCCGTGTAGGCGTGGATCGTCGTCATCAGCCCGTGCCGGATGCCGACGGTGTCGTTGACCACCTTGGCCACCGGGGCGAGGCAGTTCGTCGTGCAGGAGGCGTTGGAGATCACGTCGTGGCGGTCGCGGTCGTAGGCCTCCTCGAAGTTGACGCCCAGGACGACCGTGGCGTCGGGGTCGGTCGCGGGGGCGGAGATGATCACCTTCTTCGCTCCCTGCTCGAGGTGCTTGGCGGCGGCCTCGCGATTGGTGAACAGCCCCGTGGACTCGATAACCACGTCGACGCCGAGATCGCCCCACGGCAATGCCCCGGGGTCGCGCTCGGCCAGCACCTTCAGCTCGGCTCCGTCGACCTCGATCGCATCGTCGCCGCGCACGGCCACCGAGCCGGGGTAGGGACCGAGGATCGAGTCGTACTTGAGCAGGTGCGCGAGCGTCGCTGGGTCGGTCAGGTCGTTGACCGCCACCCACTCGATCTCTTCACGGCTCTGCTCGTCGCGGGCCATCGCGGCGCGGAACGCATTTCGGCCGATGCGGCCGAAACCGTTGATACCCACGCGTACCGGCATGCGACGCCTCCTGAAGCGAAAAATGAACGATGCCGGCCGCGGAGCACGGCTCCGGCGCCCGGCGTGCCGCGCAGGCTATCAACGCCCCGCGCCCCAGCCGCCTCAGGCGCCGCTGCGCGGGGCCTTGTCGATGTCGCGGTGGGCGACCGCCACGTCGAGGTCGTCGTTCTCGCGGTAGCGCTCGGCGAGATGCTCGGCGATCGCGACCGAACGGTGGCGCCCGCCGGTGCAGCCGATCGCGATCACCAGATGCGACTTGCCCTCGGCGACGTACTGGGGAAGCAGGAAGTCGAGCAGCTCGTCGAGCCTGTCGTAGAGCTCGGCGAGCCGGCCGTCGAGGGCGATGTACTCGACGACCCGCTCGTCGAGGCCAGTCAGCTCCCGCAGTTCGGGCTCGTAATGCGGGTTGGGGAGGAAGCGGACGTCGAACGCGAGGTCCTCCTCGCGCGGTGGGCCGTGCTTGAAGCCGAAGCTCATGAACGTCACGGCCGTGCGCCCGAGCTTCTGGCGGGGGAGGAACTCGTCGGCGATCTTGCCGCGGAGCAGCGCCGCCGACATGCCGGTCGTGTCGATCACGAGGTCCGCCCGGCTTCGCAGCGGCTCGAGCAGCGCCCGCTCGGAGGCCACGCCGGCGGCGACGCTGCCCTCGGGCGCGAGCGGATGGCGGCGCCGGGTCTCCTTGTAGCGCGTCACGAGCGTCTGCTCGGAGGCGTCGAGGAACAGCACATGGTGGTTGATCCCGAGCGCGTCGAGATCATCGACGACGGCGCGAAGCGCCTCGAAGTAGACGCCCCCGCGGACGTCGGAGACGACCGCTGCTCGCTCGACCTTCGATCCCTTGTGGACGAACAGCTCGACCAGCGAGCGGATCATCTCGGGGGGAAGGTTGTCGACGCAGAAGTAGCCCGCGTCCTCGAACACGTTCATCGCCGTCGACTTGCCGGCTCCCGAGAAGCCCGTGATGACGACGAAATCCTGCAGCCGCGACTCGACCGCGGGCTTGGCGGACCGCCGGCCGCCGCCTTTCAGCGGCCGCAGAGGCTTGATCACTGCCATGCCCCTCATTCTGTCGCTCTTGTCGGACAAGGGGTGAAGGTCCTGTTCTCGCTCAGCCCGCCCGGTGCAGGCGGCCGTGGAGCTCGCGCGCGAGCTTGGCGGGAAGGCCCGGGACCGCCTGGAGCTCCTCGCGCGAGGCGGCCAGCACCGCCTCGGGCGAGCCGAAGTAGGTGAGCAGCGCGCGCTTTCGCGCCGGACCGACACCCGGCAGCTCGTCGAGCAGCGAGCCGGTCATCGCCTTGTCGCGGCGGCTGCGGTGGTGCGCGAGCGCGAACCTGTGAGCCTCGTCGCGGACGCGCTGCAGGAGCTGGAGCTGGGGCGTGGAGTGGTCGAGCACGAGCGGCGCGCCGCGTCCGGGCTGGAAGACCTCCTCGATCCGCTTGGCCAGCGACACGACCTCCACGCCCCGCTCGCGAAAGCCGGCCAGGGCCTCCAGGCCGGCCGCCAGCTGGCCCTTGCCGCCGTCGATCACGACGAGATTCGGCAGCGCCGCGAAGCTGGCGTCGTACGCGGGGTCATGCGGGGAGAAGTCGGCCTGTCGCTCCCACTGGGCGAAGCGCCGTGAGAGCACCTCGCCGATCGCGGCGTAGTCGTCGGGCGTGCCCTCGAGGCCGCGGATCTTGAAGCGGCGGTAATCGGACTTCTTCGGCGCGCCGCCCTCGAACACGACCATCGAGGCGACGGTGTGGGTGCCGCCGAGGTTCGAGATGTCGAAGCACTCGATCCTGATCGGGGGCGCGTCGAGCCCGAGCGCGTCCTGCAGCCCCTCGAGTGCCTCCACGCGGCCCTGGCGGCGGCGCTCGGAGCGAAGCTTCTCCTGGTCGAGCGCGAGCACGGCGTTGCGCTCGGCGAGCTCGAGGATGCGTCGCTTCTCGCCGCGCTCGGCGGCACGAAGCTCGACCGGTCCGCCGCGGCGGCTCGCGAGCGCCTGCGCCAGCGCCGGGCGCTCGTCGAGCTCGCGCTGGACGACGAGCAGCGAGGGGATCGCGGACTGGCCGCCGTAGTACTGGAGCATGAACTCCTCGGCCACCTCCGCGATCTCGCGCTCGGTCTCGTTCGAGAGGTAGAAGGACTGGCGGTCGGAGAGCACGCCGTCCCGCACCTGGAAGACCTGCGCGTTGACCTCGCGTGCGTCGAGCGCCACGGCGATCGCATCGAAGGTCCCGACGGCCTCGTTAGCGACCCGCCGGCGCTCGAGCAGCGAGTGAACGGCGCGTAGTCGGTTGCGCTCGAGCGTGGCCTGCTCGAACTCCTCGGCCGCCGCGGCCGCCCGCATACGCGCCTCGAGTTCGTGCTCGATCGCCGAGAAGCGCCCGGAGAGGAAGTCCATCACCCCGTCGATGCTGGCTCGGTAGTCCTCCTTGGAGACATACCCGACGCAGGGCGCCTCGCAGCGCTTGATGTAGTAGTCCAGGCAGGGGCTTCCGCTGCGCCGGCCCGGCTCGGGACCGGTGCACGAGCGGAACATGAAGACCTTCGCGAGCACCTCGAGCGTCGCGCGGACGCGCTTGGCGTTCGAGTAGGGCCCGAAGTACGCGCGTCCGGGCCTGTGGCGCTCGCGCGTGAAGTAGACGCGGGGATAGTCCTCGTCGAGCGAGATCGCGATGAAGGGGTAGGACTTGTCGTCGCGCAGGCGGATGTTGAACCGCGGGCGATGCTGCTTGATGAAGCTCTGCTCGGCGAGCAGCGCCTCGGCCTCGGAGGCGACGGCGACGAATTCGATCTGCTCGACCGCCGCCACCATCTCCGTGTGGCCGGGGCTGCTGCGGACCAGCGCCTGGGAGAAGTGCGACGCGACGCGCTTGCGCAATGACTTGGCCTTGCCGACGTAGAGGACGCGCCCGCGGTCGTCGCTGAACAGGTACACGCCGGGCAGGTCGGGCAGCGCACGGCGCTGCTCCGCGAGGCTGTTGCTCGCGCGCTCCTTGGCCGTCTTGGGCTCCTTGGCCGTCTTGGGCTCTTTGGCCGCCTTGGGCTCTTTGGCCGTCTTGGGCTCCGTCGCTGCCATCTCATCGAGGATAGGCCGCGCGCGACGGGTTCGGCCGGGCCCAGCCGGGCGCCGCGAAGGCGCGCCCTCAGTAGGTGCGGGAGTAGCGGTAGACCTCGAGCACGGCATACACGACGAGCGCGACGAGCACGAACCAGATGAACTCGCCGAGGCCCGTTTCCCACATCCGCTTGCGGGCGGCATAGTCGAAGACCGCCAACGCGACGGCGAAGTAGAGCAGCGCCCGGCGGCGATCGCCGAGGCTGTGGATCGAGATGCGGTGTTCGCGGTAGAGGCGGATCGCCATGTAGACGATCCCCAGGCCGAAGGCAGACCAGAGCGCCGCTTCGAAGGTCCCGGCGGCCGATCCCCCGTTGGTCCCCGCGATCAGGTAGACGAGGGCGGCGATGCCGAGGACGACCCCAACGTTGCGCGCCGTCCGGTACCGCTCCATGCCAGCAGTCTAGGTCAGTCGCTCAGCGCCTCGAGGCTCGCGTAGGCGTGCTCGACCGCGCGGGTCGCGGCCGTGTGACGGGCCTGGGACTTGGCTGACTCGTACTGCGTCGCCCAGGCAGCCGGATCGGCGAGCTCGTCCTCGAGCGCCCGCAGCGCGGCTTCCGCCTCCTCGACCGCCCGCTCGGCCTTCTGCTGGTGGGACAGGCGGTTCTTCGAGGGCCCCTTCGCCCGCGGCTTACGCTTCTGCCGCTCAGCACCGGTCCCGTTCGCCCGGCCCGGCTCCTCATCTGTTCCAGCCGGCGCATGCGTCTGTCCCTTAGCTGTTCCAGCCGGCGCATGCGCCTGTCTCTTAGCCGTTCCAGCTGGCGCATGCGCCAGCTGGCCGAGGGGCGCATGCGCCACTCGGGGCCGGCCCGCAT
>DASZIU010000167.1:0-18063 GCA_035948815.1 Solirubrobacteraceae bacterium
ACGATCGAATGCGAGCACGGCGACTGCCGCGCGCGTGTCGAGGACGTGTTCCGGCTCGGCGAGGACCAGGCGCTGGCGGTTGTCGTCGAGGAGGGCGCCCTGCGACCGGGCGAGGCGGTGCTCGCGAGGGTCGACCACCTCGCGCGGCACGCCACCGAGGCAAACCACACGGCGACCCACCTGTTGCAGGCCGCCCTGCGCGAGCGCGTCGGCAGTCATGTGCGCCAGGCGGGCTCCTACGTGGGACCCGACAAGCTGCGCTTCGACTTCAGCCACGGGCAGGCCCTGACCGACGAGGAGCTCCGCGACGTCGAGGACCGTGTCAACGAGTGGATCGCCCGCAACGATCGCGTCCGTCCCATCACGACAACGCTCGAGGAGGCCAGGCGCCTGGGCGCGATGGCCCTGTTCGGCGAAAAGTATGGTGACGTCGTCAGGATGGTGGAGATCGGCGAGGGCGAGTACTCGCGCGAGCTCTGCGGCGGGACCCACGTGCGCTCGACGGCCGAGATCGGCGTGTTCCACATCCTCTCCGAGACCTCCAGCGCAGCGAACGTCAGGCGGATCGAGGCCGTGACCGGTCCCGCGGCCGTCGAGCTCCTGAGGGAGCGTGATCGCCTGCTCGCCGACGCCGCGTCGGCGCTTCGAGCGCGGCCCGAGGGGGTTCCCGACGCGGTGCGCGCGCTTGCCTCGGAGCGAAGGCGCCTCGAGAAGGCGTTGAAGGAAGGGAGTGGCGGCGCGCGCGGCGCCGACGTGGACGTCGACGCGCTCGCCGCGAAGGCCGAGCAGCTGGGCGGCGCGCCGGTGCTCGCCACCACCGTTGAGGTGCCCGACGCGAAGGCCCTGCTGGATGTGCTCGACCGGCTCAGGGGACGCGTCGCGGATGGAGCGATCGTGCTCGGCGCCGCGGTCGACGGGCGAGCGAACCTGGTGGTCAGCGTCGCTCCGGCGCTTGTAGAGCGCGGCGTGAAGGCAGGCGCCGTGGTCAAGGCCGCGGCGGAGATGGTGGGGGGCGGTGGCGGAGGGCGCGACACCATGGCGCAGGCCGGCGGGCGCGATCCGGCGAAGCTCCCCGACGCGATCGCAGCCGCCCGCGCGGCGATCGCGGCGTCACTCGAGCCCTGATGTCTCCCACGCCGCAGCCCGCGCCTGCGGACGAGGAGGGGGCGGCACGCGACTGATGCGAGTGCTCGCGCTCGACTACGGCAGCGCGCGCTGCGGATGCGCGCTGAGCGACCCGACCGGCACGATCGTCACGCCGATCGAGGCCGTGGAGCGACCGGCGACCAAGCGGGGCCTCGCGGCGCTCGCGCGAATCGTGCGCGAGCGCGAGGTCGAGCGGGTGATCGTCGGCCTGCCCCTTTCCCTGAGCGGTGAGGACTCCGACCAGACGCGAGAGGCGCGTGCGTTCGCGGAGCGCCTGTCTCAGCGCCTCGGTGAGGGGGTACCCATCGAGCTGCACGATGAGCGCTTCACGACGCGCCTCGCCCAGACCATGGAGGGCCCTCATCTGGCGAGCGAGGACTCGCGGGCCGCGGCCCACCTGCTCGAGAGCTGGCTCGTCGCGCGGGCGCGTTAGGGTCCATGGCTTGAGTCGCGGCAAACGATCACAGCCCGTCTCCGAACGGACCGCCGACGAACGCGCGCGCGACCGGGCCGAGCGTGAAAGGCGCCGCGCCGAACGCGCCGGTCACCAGGACGGGCCCGCCCCCCCGCTGACATCCCCTGACTCGGAGCCCGACGCCGCGCTCCCGCTTCCGCTGCAGGCCACGAGCGCGCACTCCCAAGACGCCCCGCCCCCGGTCGAGCCGGCAGCGGCCGAGCCCGCCGCGCAGCACGTGGAGCCCCAGCCATTCGACCCGCCTGCCCAGCACGATCTCGAGGATCCCGAGCCGTCGACTCCGTCTGACGCGCCCTCCGAGCAGCCCGCGCAGCATCCCGCGGCATCTCACGAGGGTCAGCCGGGGCCCACGCTCGAGCAGTCCCTGGCGCCCGTCGAGGAGCTGCCGATGGCCGTGGAGCCGACCAAGCGGGCGGAGCCGCCAGCCGTTGAGGAGCCGCCCGCGGCCGTGGAGCCGCCCGCCGCCGTCGAGCCGTCGGCCGCCGTGGAGCCGGCAGCTGCCGAGGACCAGCCACCGGCCGTGGAGCCTCCCGCGGGGGTAGCGCCGCCAGCCGCGGAACAGGCATCCGCGGCCGTCGAGCCGCCAGCTGCCGTAGAGCCGCCCGCCGTCGAGGAGCCGCCAACCGCCGAGCACGAGCTGCCGTCTGAAGACGAGCTGGCGAGCGCCCAGCCGCAGGCGGAGGATCCGCCATCCGAAGACCTGGGCGCGATCGCGGAGGCGGAGGTGCCTGCAGCGGCGGCTGGCGCTCAGCCGGAGCCTCCACGGGCGCCCGTTGTGCCGCGCGGATCATCAGCGCTGGCCAGCCGGACCGGCGGAACGCACGTGCTGCGCAGACCGACGCATCTGCGGCCGGGAGGACGATCGCCACTCACGCGCGTGCTGGTCCTGCTCGCCCTCGCCGCGGCGGTCGTAGCCGTCGTCCTACTCGTAAAATCGCTCGCGGGATCCGGCGCAGAAAAGAAGCAGCCCGTCGCAACGGTGGTCAAGGTTGTGATCCCCGAGGGAGAGACGCGCCTGCAGATCGCTCACGTCGCGGCCCGCGACGGCCTGACGGGCAGCTACCGGGGCGCATCCAAACGCTCCGCCCTCCTGAACCCGGCGCACTACGGAGCGCCGGCCGGGACACCCGACCTCGAAGGGTTCCTGTTCCCGGCGACCTACGAAATGTATCCGGGCGACCCCGTCAGCAAGCTGGTTCAGGAGCAGCTCGTCGCGTTCCGCGAAAACTTCGGCGCCGCCGCCGGCACGCGGGCCCGCGCGCTGCACGTCACTCCATACCAGCTCCTGACGGTCGCCTCGATGGTCGAGCGCGAGGCGAAGGTCACCGGCGACCGCGCCAAGATCGCCGCCGTCATCTACAACCGGCTCAAACGCGGTATGGCGCTCGGAATCGACGCGACGATCTACTACGCGCTCGAGCTCGAGACAGGCATTCCGACGTACACCAAGGAACTGACCGAAGCCCAGCTTCATCTGAACTCGCCCTACAACACGCGGATCCACACCGGCCTGCCGCCCACGCCGATATCGAACCCCGGCGTGGCCTCGATCGAAGCGGCCGCCAATCCTGCGCACGTCCCCTACCTCTACTACGTGCTCGCCCCCGACGGTTGCGGCGAGCATGTCTTCTCGACGACGCTCGCGCAGTTCGAAGCCAATGCGGCGGCCTACCAGGCCGCGGTCGCAAAGAACGGCGGCGCGCCCCCGACCTGCAAGAAGTGATGCCGCGACTGGGCGTTCTCGGCTGGCCGGTCGCGCACAGCCGCTCGCCCGCGATCCACAACGCCGCCCTCGCCCACCTCAAGATGGACGGCTGGCGCTACCAGCGGCTCCCCGTTCCGCCCGAGCTCTTCGAGCAGACGACGCGCGGGCTGGCGGGATCGGGGTTCGTCGGCGCCAACGTCACGATCCCCCACAAGGAGGCCGCGCTCGCGCTCGCCGACTCGGCGAGCGAGGCTGCCCGCGCGATTGGCGCGGCCAACACGCTCAACCTCGACAGCGAGGGCGCGATCTTCGCCGAGAACACGGACGCCCCGGGCCTGATCGCGGCGCTCGATCGCAGCCCGCGCGGATCGCGTGCGATGGTGCTCGGCGCCGGTGGAAGCGCTCGCGCCTGCGCCTGGGCGCTGCGCGAGGCGGGAGCGAGCGAGGTGATGGTCTGGAACCGGACGCCCGAGCGCGCGCGGGCGCTCGCGCGGCAGCTCGATATTCGCGCCGTGGATGCGCCGCAGCCCGCCGACCTGTTGGTCAACTGCACATCGGTCGGCCTAGAACGCTCGGCTACTGAGCGGGAGGCGCTCAACCAACTGGGGATGGCGTTCGATCAAGTCGGTGAGTACTCGTATGTCGTCGACCTGGTCTATCGCGCAGGACCCACGCCGCTGCTCGTCGCGGCGGCGCAAGCGGGCGTACCCACGCTCGATGGGCTCGAGATCCTCGTTGCCCAGGGCGCCCTCAGCTTCGAGCTCTGGACCGGCAGAGCGGCCCCGGTGGAGATCATGCGCCGAGCGGCCCGCTCGGGCTCTGCCTGCGCCTAGCCGACCCCGGGACGGGGCGTTGGCGCGATGAGCGACGCCCCCCAGCAGGCAGATGCCGACCTTCGTGCGATCTTCGGGATCAAGGAGAATGAACCCCTGGCGGGCGATCAGATGACCGAGGTCGATCGCGTCGAGCAGCCCGATCCCGAGCGCGCCGCCAGGCCCCGGGGCGGGTTCCAGCCACGCGAAGAGTCGCTCGGCGACACCGAAGAACATCCGAGCGTCGTGTTCGACAACGAACCGGTTGTCGAGCTGACGAGAAGCTTCGACTCCGAGTCGGAGGTGCAGGATCCGGTTCCAAAGGAGCTCGAGCGCGACGTCATCGGCATGCCGCCAGACCCAGCCCCCGCGGCTGCACCGGAGGAGCCGGCGAGCGACGCGTCCGAACGCGAACAGTGGACCGGCATCACGAGGCCCTCGCTCGAGGGATCCTCCAAGCGCTTCCTCACCGACGTGATCGTCGAGATGGCCCTCGCCACCCGCGACCAGGTCGATGAAGCGCTCGAGAACTCGCGCAGCCTCGGAACGACGCCGGAGCGGGTGCTGCTCGAGAAGGGGGCGCTCACGCAGGATGGCCTCTCGCGCGCCCTCGCAGAGCGCTACGGACTCGACCATCTCGACCTCGGCGTCTTCCAGGTGGACATGGGCGCCGCCAACCTCGTCACCACCACAACCGCCAAGCGCTACCACGCGGTGCCCGTCGCCTTCGCGGACAAGCGCACGCTCCTGGTGGCGATGGCCGATCCCGCCAACGTCCTCGCCGTGGACGACATCGCGATCATGACCGGCTACGAGATCCGCGTCGCCGTCGCACCTCCCGACGACATCGCCGCGCTCGTGGCGCGCCTGGACCGCCTCGAGGACGTGGTCGGCCAGGACGAGCGGCAGCTCGAGATCGAGGAAGACCAGGCCGACGTCGTCGCGCTGCACGAGACCTCCGACGACGCCCCCGTCGTCAAGCTCGTCAACCAGATCGTCGCGCAGGCCGTCGAGCGGGGCGCCTCGGATATCCACCTGGCGCCCGACGGCCGCGAGCTGCGCGTGCGATTCCGCATCGACGGCGTGCTTCAGGACGTCACGACCGTGCCGCGGCGCATGACCGCGGGGGTGATCTCGAGGATCAAGATCATGGCCGAACTGAACATCGCCGAGAAGCGCATGCCGCAGGACGGGCGCGTCGGCCTCGCGATCGACGGGCGCCACGTCGATCTGCGCGTGGTGACGCTTCCGAGCGTGCACGGCGAGTCGATCGTCATGCGCGTGCTCGACAAGGCGTCGATCGTGGTCAAGCTCGACAAGCTCGGCATGGCCGACACCGAGCGCGAGCGATTCGAACGCGCCTGCAACGAGACCCATGGGGCGGTGCTCGTCACGGGACCCACCGGGTCCGGGAAGTCGACGACCCTCTATGCGGCTCTGAGCCTGCTGAACACCCCCGAGAAGAACATCATCACGGTCGAGGACCCGGTCGAGTATGAAATCTCCGGGCTGACCCAGGTTCAGGTCGCCAACAAGGTCGGCCTGACGTTCGCCGCCGGCCTGCGTTCGATGGTCCGCGCCGATCCCGACGTGATCATGGTCGGCGAGATCCGCGACCGCGAGACGGCGCAGATCGCCGTCGAGTCGGCGCTCACCGGCCACCTGGTCCTGTCGACGCTGCACACCAACGACGCTCCGTCGGCGATCACACGGTTGATCGAGATGGGGATCGAGCCCTTCCTCGTCGCCTCGGCCCTCGACTGCGTGGTCGCGCAGCGACTCGCGCGGATGCTGTGCACGAACTGCAAGAAGCGCACGATCATCTCCGCCAACACGCTGCAGGCGAACGGGTACAAGGCGCGAGTCGAGCTCGAGGCATACGAGCCCGTCGGCTGCCGCCGCTGCGCCGGCAGCGGCTACCGCGGGCGCGTCGGCCTGTACGAGGTCATGACAGTGACCCCCGAGATCCAGTCGATGGCGCTCGAACGGGCGCCGGCCGAGGCGATCCGCGACGTCGCCGTGGGCCAGGGCATGCGCCGCCTGCGCGACGACGGCCTGGCGAAGGTCAAGGAGGGGCGTACCTCGATGGCCGAGATCGCCCGCGTGCTCGGCAGCGGCTGATCGCGCTCCAACTTTCGTCCACACGCTGCGTTGCAGGACTCGTCCGTCGCGTCCACTGGGCCGATGGACCCCACCATGGACATCGATTTCGCCGACCTTCTGATGGAGGTCGTCTCCCGCCGTGCCTCCGACCTGCACCTCGCCGCGGGAGCGGCGCCCACGGTGCGGGTTCGCGGACGTCTGTCGCCGCTGGATGACTATCCGAAGCTGTCCTCCACGGACACCCGGGAGATCATCTACTCGATCCTCACCGGCGACCAGCGCCAGCGCCTTGAGACCAACTGGCAGCTCGACTTCGCCTATTCGATCCCCGGCCACGCGCGCTTCCGCGTCAACGCATACTTCCAGCGCGGCGCGCTCGGCGCGGCCTTCCGCCTGATCCCGCACGACCTGACCAGCATCGACGAGCTCGGCCTGCCGGCGGCCGTGCACGAGTTCACTCGCAGGCCACGCGGCTTCGTGCTCGTCACCGGCCCCACCGGCTCGGGGAAGTCCACCTCGCTCGCGGCGATGATCGACGAGATCAACTCGACGCGCGAGGAGCACATCATGACGATCGAGGACCCGATCGAGTTCCTGCACGGCCACAAGAAATGCCTCGTCAACCAGCGTGAGCTCGGGTCCGACGCGCAGAGCTTCGGCGACGCGCTCAAGGCCGCGCTGCGCCAGGACCCGGACGTGATCCTCGTCGGCGAGATGCGCGACCTCGAGACGATCTCCACCGCGTTGACCGCGGCGGAGACCGGCCACCTCGTGTTCGCCACCCTGCACACGCAGGACACCGCGCAGACGATCGACCGCGTGATCGACGTGTTCCCCGCCCACCAGCAGGGCCAGGTGCGGGTGCAGCTCTCGGTCGCCCTCCAGGGGATCATGACCCAGCAGCTGCTGCCGACCGCGGACGGCTCGGGACGCGTCGTCGCGTGCGAGGTGCTCGTTCCCAACCCCGCCGTGCGCAACCTGATCCGTGAGGGCAAGACGCACCAGATCTACTCGGTGCTCCAGACGAGCTCCGCCGTCGGCATGCAGACGATGGATGCCTCACTGGCCACGCTGATTCGGCAGGGCAAGATCACTCAGAGCCTCGCCGAAACGCGCTCATCGACGCCCGATGAGCTCAGGCGCCTGCTCGGCGCGGCATCCCTGGCCGCCGCCTAGGAGACGCGATGAGCACCTACGTCTTCAAAGCGATCGACCTGGCCGGTATCAAGGCCGCCGGCGAGGTGGAGGCAGATTCGAAGCAGGCCGTCTCCGATCAGCTCAAGCAGCGCGGCCTGATCGTCCTCGACATCGCCGACAAGCACAGCTCGCGCCAGATCGAGCTCGGCTTCCTGAAGGGCGTCAAGGCGAACGACCTGGCGATCTTCTCCCGGCAGCTCGCGACGATGATCACCTCGGGGATGAGCATCCTGCGCTCCCTCTACGTGCTCGAGGAGCAGACCGAGAGCAAGTTCCTGAAGGAGACGATCGTCGCCGTCCGCAAGGACGTGGAGGCCGGGCTTTCGCTGAGCGACGCGATGTCGCGCCACCCGAAGGTCTTCAACCAGCTGTTCGTCGCGATGACGCAGGCGGGGGAGACCGGTGGTGTGCTCGAGGATTCGCTGCTGCGTGTCGCCGACCAGCTCCAGAAGGACGCCTCGCTACGGCGCCAGATCCGCTCGGCGATGATCTACCCGGTCCTCGTGATCGTCTTCGCCGTTGGCGTGATGATGGCGCTCGTCGCCTTCCTCGTGCCCGTGTTCGAGGGCGTCTTCAAGCAGTTCGGCGGCGAACTGCCGAAGATCACGCAGGTCTCCGTGTTTCTCTCCCACGCGGTCCTCGGTTACTGGTGGCTCATGTTCGGCCTCTTCGGCGGTGCGATCGTGTCCTTCCTGAAGTGGAAGAAGACCACCTGGGGCCGGGCGCAGTGGGACCGCTTCCGCCTCCGCGTGCCGATGAAGATCGGCACGATCGTCCAGCAGATCGCCGTGGCGCGCTGGTCGCGCACGCTTGCCGCGCTCACCGGCGCGGGCGTGCCGCTGCTGCAGGCGCTCGAGATCACCGGCAAGACCGGCGGCAACATCGTCGTCGAAGAGGCCATGGACGGCGTGATTGCCTCCGTCAAGCGCGGCGGCACGATCTCCACGCCGCTTGCCGAAGCGCCGATCTTTCCGGCGATGGTGACCCACATGGTCGGTGTCGGCGAGGAGACGGGCGCCCTGGACGCGATGCTCGACAAGGTCGCCGAGTTCTACGAAGACCAGGTCGAAGCGTCGGTCAAGGCGCTGACCTCGATCCTGGAGCCGATCATGATCATCGTGATCGGCGGGATCGTCGGCTTCATCGTGATCTCGATGTACATGCCGCTCTTCTCGGTCTACAACAGCATCAAATAGACCGTCCGAGCCGCCGAGGCTGAGCGTCAGGCGCGATCCGCGCGGTCCTCGACACGCAGGCGGCGCTCGCCGTTGCGGTGCCCGACGGACAGGGCGAGCTTCCCGCCGAGCAGCGCGAGCAGCTCCTCGCCCACGAGCTCTCGCCGCCAGCCACGCAGAGTGCGCACGTCGGCCTCGGCGCCATCTGTGCGGCTCGCCGCGACGATCGCCTGCAGGTCCGCCCTCGCCGCGAGCAGCTCGTAGGCGAGCCCGGCTTCGCGAGCGCGCGCCCGCAGCAGGGCCTCCGACAGCGCGACCAGCTGTGCGTCGTCTGGCCGCGGGGCCGGCGGGCGCTGGTCGCGGGGCGCCGCAAGCGGCGGGCGCTCGCCGGCGCGGCGGACGGCCTCGAGCAGCTCCTGCGCCAGACGGCCGGAGCGTGCCGAGCCGATCCCGCGGATCCGCTCGAGCTCATCGCCCGAGGACGGGCGGCGCTTGGCGATCTCGATCAGTGCCGCGTCGCTGAGCACTCCCTGGACGGGCCGGTCCTGACGCGCCGCGGTTCGCTCGCGCCACTCGACCAGCTCGCGCGCGGCCGTCCGCGCGGGCGCGCTCAGGCCGGCCAGGCGCGGGAGCCGCGAGAAGATGACCTCGGGATCGCGATCATCGCTCGAGCGCGCGACGGGCTCGCACTCCTCGAGCGCCCACGCCAACCGGCCGCTCTGTTGCAGGCGTCGCTGAAGCTCGCCGGCAAGCTCGAGCAGATGAACGACGTCCTCGCGCGCGTAACCGAGTTGCTCCGCCGACAGCGGTCTCGAGTCCCAGCGCGTGAAGCTCGCCGACTTTCGCAGCCTCACGTCCAGCAGCTCGGCGAGCAGCGACTCGTAGGAGCTCTGCGCCCCGAGCCCCACGAAGCCGGCGGCGATCTGGGTGTCGAAGACGTTCGTGACCTCGGCGCCGAGCCACCTGCGGATCAGGGCGACGTCCTGGCGACCGGCGTGGACGACGACCCGCACGGCTGGATCGGAGAGGATCCGCGCGAGGGGCGCCGCGTCGAGGTCGCCGGCGAGCGGGTCGAGGATCGCGATCGGGTCGCCGTCCGTCTCGTCGGGGATCGCGAGCTGAACCAGGCAGAGCAGCGTCCTGTAGCGCCCCTCGCCCATGAACTCGGTGTCGAGCGCGAAGGTGCCCGCCGCCTCGGCTCCGGCGACGAGCGCGTCGAGCGCGGCCTGGCCGGAGGTGGCGCTCACGGATGCGCACCCGGCAGCAGCCAGAGGACCTTGCTCTGGCTCAAGCCGGCCTGGCTCGAGACGTCCGTGCCGTGCGCTCGCACCCACTTGGCCGGAGCGGAGCAGGCGGGGTTGAGCGCCGAGCCGTGCCGCCCGCAGGAGGTACTCAGGTACGCGTAGCGCACCGCGCCCCGGGCGATCAGTGTTTCCAGCTGGGAGACACTCGTGAACACACGCGATCCGTAGCTAGTGAGAACCAGCACCGGGCGGGCATCCTGGACGATCAGCGAGCCGATCTGCGTGGCCGACTGGGCCGCGACCTCATAGCGGGCGCTGCCCTGGTGGGCGCGGAGGTAGGAGCTGAGCAGGCGCTGCGTCTTACTCGGCAGCGCTCCGACGTAGCCGGCGTCGGTGACGTGGTCGTTGATCGCGGTGATGCTGGCTTTCAGCGGCACCGCCAGCACGGCGATCAACGTCAGCACGAGCGCTCCCGTCGGGGCGAGCACGGACCGCAGGTCGGGGTCGAGCGACGGGAGCCGGGCGAGCAGCGCGAAGGTGCCCGCGCAGAACGCTCCCAGCAGCGCGATCCAGAAGGCTCCCGTGGCGCCGTAGAGGAGACGCTCGGCGTAGATCACAGTGGCGAGGAGCGCCACGCCCAGGGCCCACAAGCGTGCGCGTCCGCGCGGGATTACGGCCCAGGCGACGCCGATGCCCAGCATCGCTGCGACCGCGGGCGTGAACGCCTCGACATAGCGCGGGTGAAGCCTCGACATCGAGCTGAACAGCACGATGCCGCTCAGCATCCACACGCCGAGTGCCGCCGCGCCCGCGCGGCGCATCCTGTTTCGCCGGTCGAGCAGCTCGCCGTCCTGCGCGGCCTCGGGATCGGCCGGCGAGGGACGGCGCAGGCTCCAGAGGAGCGCGGGTATCCCGAGCAGCAGCGCCACGAGCA
Source organism: Solirubrobacteraceae bacterium (assembly GCA_035948815.1). Lineage (GTDB taxonomy): Bacteria > Actinomycetota > Thermoleophilia > Solirubrobacterales > Solirubrobacteraceae > Palsa-744. The sequence goes on from DASZIU010000167.1 coordinate 10,792, forward strand.
GCTCGAGCCCCAGGCGCTCGCCGGACAGTGGCCCGATGCGCGCCAGCAGCCGGGTGGGCGACGGCGGGACGATCGGGATGTGGTCGCGCTCCGACTGGGTGGCGGTGGGGTAGTGATGGCCGGGCTGGTACACGGTGAACTGTGGTTCGGGCGATTTGCCGCCGAGCCGTTCGGTGCCGTTGAAGACGAAGGCCGCGTTCCACGCGCTCCCGTTGGAGGAGCCGATCGCGAACGGGCGATCGTGGGCTGGGAAGAGCAGCGTCGCGGTCAGCCACGAGAGCGCCACGGCGACGTACACGGCACCGGCGACCGCCACGCGGGAAAGGCGCCGCCGGCGGGGTCCGGGGATGGCGAGGTAGGCGAACACCGCCAGCGCGGGCAGCGCGATCAGCGACTCGAGCAGCTTGACGTCGAACGCGACCCCCAGAGTCGCCGCGGCCGCCAGCAGCCAACGGTCACGGCCCGTCTCCGCCGCCCGCACCAGGAACAGCAGGGCGAGCACGATCAGGGCCATCATCACCCCGTCCATCGTGTCGCTGCGCGCCGTGATCACGTCGACCGGGAGCACCGTCAGCGCGAGCGCGGCCGCGAGGCCGGCCGACGCGCTCCAGACCCTCGCGACGACGGCGAACAGCAACGGCACGGCGGCGATCCCGGCGAGCACCTCGGGCAGCTTGAGCGTCGTCGAGGAGAATCCGAAGAGCTTCACGCTGACGACCTGAAGCCAGAGGTCGATCGGCGGCTTGTCGATCGAGACACTGCCGCCGGGCTCGAAGGCGCCGAAGAAGAAGTTGTGCCATGAGAGCCCCATGCTGCGCACCGCGGCGTCGTAGAAGGGGTCCGGGGAGACCTTGCCGATGTAGAGCAGCCTCAGGACGGTGGCGGCGAGGACGATCAGCCCAAGGGCACCCCACTGCAGGCCGCTCACCCCGCGCGAGACGGGCTCGCTCGCAACCGCCGGAGCGGCCGTCGGGCGCTGCGTGAGCTCGCTGGTCATCCCGGGAACGCTAGTCTCATCGCCCGTGGCAAGCGAAGGCGGCGACAGCGAGGATCGGATCGAGGCACCCCATGAGCCGCGGGAGTGTATGGCCTGCCGCGGCAGCGGTCAGGTGATCTCCAACCTCGGCGGTACGCCAAGCCGCGTCACCTGCCCGTGGTGTGAAGGCGGCGGGATCCGCATGCCAGGCATCGACGCGCAGGCGCGCTGGCAGGGGGAGCGCCGCGAGGAGGACTCACCAGAGGAACCGCCCGACGCCCCGGCGTAGCCGTCCCTCGGGTGGCGAGGAGCACAGCCGCCGAGTGCCGCTCGGCTGAAGCGCCCACAGTATCTCTCGGAGCCGCGCATCGGACACTGATGCACACCGCAATCAAGTGTCCAGACTTTCACATGCACCGCTAAAGCTCATCCGCGGCGGAGTCGATGGATCGCCTAGTAGAAGCCAGTATCAAGGTGCCAGGGCAAAACGCCTGTTGGCGTGTAGCAAAGCCGGCGGCTTTACTCGGGGGCGATCCGCAGGATCGGTTTCGGGAAAGACGCACCGTCACTAGAAGACGGTGGAACCGAGGGCTGGCGTCCTGTAAACGGATCCTAGGAGGATTCAACAATGTTGTACAGACTGCGCCAGCGCTCGAGTGATGAGGGTGGTTTTACCCTCATCGAGCTCTTGGTGGTCATCCTGATCATCGGCATCCTTGCCGCGATCGCGATTCCCTCGTTCCTGAACCAGAAGAGTAAGGCCAGCGACGCATCGGCCAAGGTCCAGGCGCGGACGATGGAGACCGCCGCCGAGACGTACTCGACCGACCACAACGGCGAATACCTGAACATGAACCTCGCCGAACTCAGGAAAATCGAGCCGACGCTCAACGACGAATCCTCGTCGATTCCCACTGTCGGCACGGTGACGGCGAATGAATACACCGTCACGGCGGAAGCGAAACAGACCAAAGACAAATTCTCGATTACACGCAAGGCGAATGGTGAAATCGAACGTAAATGCACGAGCACGACGACCGGCTGCAGCGGAGGCACATCGGGCAGCTGGTAGTTGACTTCTGGACGCCTTCGCGCGTCACGGAGTGAAGAGCAGCAAGCAAGGGCGGCCGAAAGGCCGCCCTTCGCTTTGCCGGTTTGCGCCGGCGCCTTGCAGCATGCGGCTACCGCGAGCGGGAGGCCTTGCCTACGCGCTCAAGTCCCGCACCCCCGCTGTCGATCACATGCCCATGGAGGCAGTCACATTCGCGGGCGTGCTCGGCGCGATCGTCGGGTCGTTCCTCAACGTCGTCGCCTACCGGCTGCCGCGCCACGAGTCGCTCGTCGCTCCCGCTTCGCACTGTCCCAAGTGCGGAACGCCGGTCAAGCCCTACGACAACATCCCGATCCTCTCCTGGCTCTTGCTGCGGGGACACTGCCGCAGCTGCGCGGCTCCGATCTCGCCGCGCTATCCGCTCGTCGAGGCGCTGACGGCCGCGCTCTGCGTCGGCGCCGTGCTTGCGCACAGCTCGGCGGTCGGAATAGCGACGAGCATCGGAGTGATACTGCTGGTCGTCCCCGCCGCTCTGATCGATCTCGAGCATCGGATAATCCCGAACAAGCTCACCGCTCTGGGGGCCGCCTTCGCGCTTGCAGCGGGACTCGCGCTGGACCCATCGGGTGAGCCCGAGCGGCTGATAGCCGCCGGGGCGGCCGGCGGCTTCCTGCTCCTCGCGGCGCTCGCATATCCAGCCGGCATGGGCATGGGCGACGTCAAGCTGGCCGCGGTCCTCGGGCTGCTGCTGGGACGGGCCGTCGCGCCGGCGCTGCTGATCGCGCTCCTCTCGGGTGTGCTCGTCGGCGCGTTCGTGATCGCCCGCAAGGGCGCGCGCGAGGGTCGCAAGACGGCGATCCCGTTCGGGCCCTTCCTGGCGCTCGGAGCGCTGACGGCGGTCTTCGCCGGCCAGGCGATCGTTGACGTTTATGTCAAGCACTTCCTTCGCTAAAGCGTGTCCGCCATCGAGCCGATACCCCACATGCGAGCTCTCCTCTAGCTCGCCCCAGCGGTCTCGATCCAGATGCAGATGCCCTCACTGAAACTCAACCTTGGACGTCGATCCGGCGCCAATCTCGTCGGGCTTGACATCCAGCCCGGCTTCGTGGCGGCGGTGCAGGCGCGCGTGAACGGCTCGATTCTCGCCGAGCGCGCGGCGGCCGTGCCGCTTGCGGCCGACACCGTGCGCGACGGTGAGGTCACAGACGAGGCCGCCCTCAGCGAGGCCCTTCGCCAGCTGTTCGCCGACAGCGGCATGAGCAAGCGGGTTCGCCTCGGCGTCGCCAATCAGCGCACGGTGCTTCGCACGCTGGAGCTCCCGCCGCTGACCGATCGCAAGGAACTGGCGACCGCGGTCAACTTCCAGGCCCAGGACCAGGTGCCGATGCCGCTCAGCAACGCGGTGCTCGACTTCCATCCCCTCGGCGTGTTCGACACGCCCGCCGGGCCGCGGCAGAAGGTCGTGCTCGTCGCCGCACAGCGCGACATGATCGGGCGACTGCTCGCCGCCGTCCGCGCCGCAGGGCTGCGGCCGGAGGGAATCGACCTCTCGGCCTTCGCGCTGATCCGCTCGCTCTACCAGGCCGATCCCGAGGGCCCGGCACGCGTGCTCTACCTCAACGTCGACGGCCTCACGAACCTCGCGATCGCGGAGGGCCAGATCTGCCGCTTCACGCGCGTCGTCGGCAGCGGCCTCGAGGGCATGGCCGGCGAAATCGCCGAGCGGCGCGGGGTCGCGATCACCGAGGCGCGCGAGCTGCTGGGCGCGGTCGACCTGAGCGCTCCAGCCGAGCCCGAGGAGAGCGCGGCGCCGCCGGCAGGCGAGCCTCAGGCCGACGGCGAAGAGGAGTCCTACGACGACGAGCCGCCCGTCGAGGATCCGGCCGAGCTGGAGGCCCGCGAACGGGAGATGAGCTACGAGGACCTGATGGCTGTGCCCGAGGAGGACGAGCCGCTCGTCGCGAGCCCCGACGTCCGCGCCGTGCTCGAGCACGGCATCCACGACATCGCCGGCGAGGTTCGCAACTCGATCGACTTCCACCGCTCACAGGAGGGTGGCGGCGACGTCACGCGGGTCGTGATCAGCGGCTCTGCGCTCGACATCCCCGGCTTCGTCGACACGCTGCAGGCCGAGCTTCACGTCGAGGTGCGCGCGCAGACGGTCGGTCTCGCCGACCAGGATCTGGCGGACAGCGTCTCGACCCACCGTCTCGCGATCGCGGCCGGTCTCGCCGCATCGGAGATCCCGCAATGAGGGCCGTCAACCTCCTTCCGGCGGACCAGCGTGGCGGGGCCTCGCGCAGCGCGAGCCGTTCCGGCGGCGGCGCCTACGCGGTGCTCGTCCTGATCGGCGGCCTCGCGCTCCTGGCCGTGCTCTACGGCACCGCCCGCCACCACGTGTCCAGCAGCAAGGCGAAGCTGGCGGCGCTCGAAGTGAAGGTCCAGCGCGCCCAGGCGGAAACGTCGAGCCTCGCTCCCTACACGAGCTTCGTCGCGCTGCGCGAACAGCGCGTACAGGCCGTCTCGCAGCTGGTCAACTCACGCTTCGACTGGGCCCACGCCGTCCACGAGCTCGGCCGGGTGCTGCCCTCCGGCGTGTCGATATCGTCGTTCGGGGGCACGGTTGGAACCGCAAAAGGCTCCACCGCATCGGCGAGCTCGGCGGCCAGCGCCGGTGTCAGCTCCTCGACGCCCTCGGGGAGTGTTCCCACGGTCACGCTGAGCGGCTGCGCGAAGAGCCAGTCGACCGTCGCGGTGACGCTTGATCGCCTGCGCCTGATGGACGGCGTCAGCGCCGTGTCCCTGCAGAGCTCGACGAAGTCCGGCGGCTCGGGGGGTGGCGGCGGAACGGGCGGCTGCCCCGGCTCGGACCCCGCCTTCAACGTCCAGGTCAACTTTGATGCCCTGCCCACGCAGTCCGCACCGATCTCCGCCGCCGCGCCCGCGGCGCTCTCCTCAAAGGGCGGGTCAACCAACCCGACGGCGCCGAAGGGGGCGACCCGATGACCACTCGTGACCGCATCGTGCTGATGGTCGTCGTCACGCTCGTGGCGCTGGGCGGCGTGTGGCTCCTTGCCGTCTCGCCAGAGCGCAAGAAGGCCTCACAGCTCGACACGCAGGTGAGCGCGGCCAACGCCCAGCTCGGCACCGCCGAAAGCCAGCTGGCCAGCGCGCGTGGAGCCCAGGCGAGCTACTCCGCGGCGTACGCGTCGATCGTCAGCCTCGGCAAAGCCGTGCCGGCCGAACAGGAAGTGCCCTCGCTCGTCTACCAGCTCGACCAGGCGGCCAACCACAAGCACGTGGACTTCAACTCGATCGTCCTCAGCGCCGGCGGCAGCGCGCCGTCCGGATCGGGCGCCGCCGGGGCCAGCCCCGCCGCGCAGGCCACGACCTTCACGCAGATGCCGTTCACGTTCGTGTTCAACGGCAGCTTCGTCGACCTCTACGACCTCTTCCAGCAGGTCAACCGGTTCGCCGAACGTAGGCCCTCGGGACAGCTCCAGGTCTCCGGGCGCCTGCTCACGATCGACGGCGTGAAGCTCGCGCCCTCCGGAACCGCCGGCCAGAACGCCGCGAGCCAGCTGACCGGAACGATCACGGCGACCGCCTACGTGCTTCCCGCAGCCCAGGGCCTGACCGCGGGCGCAACGCCGGCCGCTCCCACCGGCGCCGGCGGCCAGCCGGCCTCGGCCTCCTCGCCTGCGAGCCCGACCACGCCTGCGATCGCGAGGGTTACCCCATGAACGAGTTCCTGACCTCCGTGAAGGCCGACCTGCTCGACCGGCGCATGCTGCCGCTGCTCGTCGCAGCGGGCGTCGCCCTGGCGGGCGCGCTCGCGTACGTCGTGCTGAGCGGAGGCGCGAGCGGCGAAAGCCCGAGCGGGCCGCCCTCGCAGCCGCCGCACGTCGCCGGCATCGCCGTCACCCAGGCGCCGGCCAATCCGAATCAGCCCGTGTCCGAGACGACCAACGGCTATGCGGTGCAGCGCGGTGGCGGCTCCCGTGACCCGTTCACGCCGCTGCCGTCGCCGAAGCCGGCGACCACCACGCCGGCCTCCTCCGGCAAAGGCGCCTCGAGCTCAGCCGGCACGACCACGGCCAAAACTGCTCCCGTGACGCCGGCGCCAAGCGTGCCATCCAAACCGGCGCCCACGCCCAAGCCGCGGACCGTCTACCAGGCGGCCGTCCTCTTCGGCACCGTGCCGCCCGGCACGCAGCCGGGAGCCGCGCAGCTCACGCCCTACACCGACCTCAAGCTGTTCACCGCGCTCCCCTCCGCCAAGCTGGCGCTCGTCGTCTACCGCGGCGTGACCGCGGGCGGCAAGCAGGCCGTCTTCACGCTCGTGGGCGAAGCGATCATCCACGGCAACGGGACCTGCAAGCCGAGCACCTTCCAATGTCAGGCGATCGAGCTTGCGGCCAACCAGGCCGAGCAGCTCGAATACCTCTCGCCGACCGGCGAAGTCGTCGTCTACGAACTGCGGCTGGTCAGCATCGCGTCCACCACCACCGCCTCGAAGGCGTCGGTGACCAACGCGTGGGCGAGTGACGCGAAGGCGGCCCGCCAGCTCCTCGGCCAGGCCGGCCTGCTGGCCGTGCCCGGGATGAGCTTCTCGGCGGCCGCCGGCGTGCTCGTCGCGACGCCGCCGCGGCCGGCTCACGCGCACGCGCACGTCGCGGCGCAGCCGGCGCGCCCAAGAGCCTGACGGTCCGGCAAATAAGCTAGGAGCTGTGGCGCTCCGTCTCATCACCGCCGGCGAGTCGCACGGCCCCGGCCTCACGTGCATCCTCGAGGGCATGCCCGCGGGCCTGAAGCTGCGGCCGGAGGATCTCAACGAGGACATGTCGCGGCGCCAGCTCGGCCACGGGCGGGGCGGGCGGATGAAGATCGAGCGCGACACCGCCGAGGTCACCGGCGGGGTCAGGCACGGCCTCACGCTCGGGAGTCCGATCGCCCTCCAGGTCGCCAACCGCGACTACGCCAACTGGGAGGACCGGATGAGCCCCTGGCCGGCGGCGGGCGAGGTCTCAGAGGTGCATCTGCCGCGCCCGGGCCACGCGGACCTCGTCGGCACGCAGAAGTACAAGCAGAGCGACGTCCGCAACATCCTGGAGCGTGCATCGGCGCGCGAGACCGCGGCGCGGGTCGCGGGTGGCGGCGTGTGCAAGGCCTTCCTGCGCGAGCTCGGCGTGAGCGTCCACTCACACGTCCTGCAGATCGCCTCGGTGCGGGCGCCGGCGCCCGA
>DASZIU010000168.1:0-8755 GCA_035948815.1 Solirubrobacteraceae bacterium
CTCGCCGGCGCCGGTGGCGGCGCCCCGAAGGGCGCGCCTGCCCCTCTCGCGGTAGTCCCTCAGAGCCGCCCTCGCCGGCTCGCCGACCGGCACGAAGCGGGTCTTGCGCCCCTTTCCCTCGACTCGCAGCTGCTCGCCGTCGTGGTCGACGTCACCGGTCCTCAGCGAGACGAGCTCCTCCGCCCGCAGCCCGCAGGCGTATGCGAGCTCGAAGAGGGCCCGGTCGCGGAGCTCGAGGGGGCCGGCGGACGGGATCCGGTCCAGGAGTCGCGCGGCGTCGGCGGCACTCAGCACGCGCGGCAGGCGCGAGGAGCGGCGCGGGCTCGAAACGAGGTCGGCCGGATTCTGCGTGATCAAGCCGTGCTCACGCTGGCTTGCGAACAGCGCCCGCAGGGCGGCGAGCTTGCGTGCGCTCGTCGCGGGGGCCATGTCGAGCTTTGAGAGATGGGCAATATAGCGGCGCACGGCCTTCGCATCCGCCCGATCCGGGCGCAGGCCCTCGTGGCCGGCCCAGGCGGCGAACTGCTCGAGGTCGACCCCGTAGGCACGGCGCGTGCGTGCGCCGGCGTCGCGTCGCCGCAGATCCTCCTGGAGCAGCTCGATCGCCGCTCGCCATCGCGCGAGGCGCTGCTCGTTGCTCTCCATTGGCTCGACTTGGCTCTCCATAACCCGCCTACTTCGCCGTCCCATTGCCTCCGCCTTCCGTACAAGAGGGTAGACAGCAGGGCCGACGTGGCCTTTTCGGAAGTCAAGGGGAGCTTCCGCGGAGCGTCGGTCAGCGCCGGAGGGTCCCGCGCGAGCGAGCACGACGGGCCCGTCGGGTCCGCTAGATTCACCTGCGTGACGGCGATCGCAGCCGGCGAGCAGCGGGGGGACCAGGGCCCGGAGGGGGGGTCGCCCGCCTACGGGCCCGAGGGACGCTCGCGCTGGATGGACATCGACTGGCGCTCGCATCAGCGCTGGAGCGTCGTCGAAGGACAGGCGGTGAACACGATCGAGCTCGGCGAGGGCCCGCCCCTGGTCTTCGTGCACGGCCTGTCGGGCTCGTGGCAGAACTGGCTCGAGCAACTGCCGGTGCTGGCCGACGAGCATCGAGTGCTCGCCCTCGACCTTCCCGGCTTCGGCCACTCGCCGATGCCCGAGGGCGAGATATCGATCGCCGGCTACGCGAGACTGCTCGATCGGCTGCTCGGCGAGCGCGGGATCGACGCGGCGGCCGTCGTCGGCAACTCGATGGGCGGGTTCATCGCGGCCGAGCTGGCGATCTCATTTCCCCAGCGGGTCGAGCGGCTCGTGCTCGTGTCGGCCGCCGGGCTCTCCACGTACAACGAGCCGCGCACCGTTCGCGCGCTGCCCGCGCTTCGCCGCCTCGAGCGGATCTCGGCGGCGAGCGCCGCCTGGGTCGCGGCGAAGTCGGACACCGTGGCGCGCCGCCGCAGGCTGCGCGAGGCGACGATGAAGCTCGTCGTCAGACATCCCGAGCTGCTCCCCGCGCCCCTGGCGGCCGAGCAGGTGAGCGGCGCGGGAAAGCCCGGCTTCATGCAGGCGCTCGATGCGGTCATCGGATACGACGTGCGCGATCGCCTTCCCGAGATCGCGTGCCCGACGCTGATCGTCTGGGGCGACAGCGACCGGCTGATAGCGGTGGGCGACGCCGACGTCTTCGAGGAGCTGATCCCCGACTCGCGCAAGGTCATCTTCGAGGACACAGGGCACATGGCGATGCTCGAGCGCCCGGCGGCGTTCAACGCGCTGCTCAGAGACTTCCTCGCGGAGAAGCCGCTCAGCTCGTGAGCGCGCCCTGCGCCGCGCTGCCGACGAGCTTGGCGTACTTCTGGATCGCGACGTCGACGTGCTCGTCCGCGCGGCGGGGGGCCGTGTAGGCCGCGAGCCGCTCGGCGATCTGCTCGTCGCTCAGCGCGACGTCGATCCGCCGCGAGTCCACGTCGATCTCGATCTCATCGCCGTCGGCGATCGCCGCGATCGGACCTCCGCGGGCGGCCTCCGGCGCGATGTGCGCCGCCATGAACCCGTGCGTTGCCCCCGAGAAGCGTCCGTCGGTGATCAGCGCCACGGTCTCGCCGAGGCCCTCGCCGACGAGCGCCGCGGTGACCGAGAGCATCTCGCGCATGCCCGGTCCGCCCGCCGGCCCCTCGTTGCGGATCACGACGACGTCGCCCGGCTTTATCTCGCGCGCGAGCACGGCGGCCATCGCGGCCTCCTCGCCGTCGAACACGCGCGCCGGACCATGGTGCTCCCGGCGCTCGTGCCCGGCGAGCTTCACGACGCATCCGTCGGGCGCGATGTTGCCGTGCAGGATCGCGAAGCCTCCGGTCGGCTTCAGCGGTTCGCTCAACGGCCGCACGACACGCTGGCCCTCGGTCTCGACCGCCTCGGCGGCGTGCTCGCCGATCGTACGGCCGGTGACGGTCGAGGCCTCGGCGTGCAGGACCCCGGCTTCGAGCATCCGTTTGAGCACGAGCGGAACGCCCCCGGCCTGATACAGGTCCGTGGCGACGTACTGCCCGCCCGGCTGCAGGTCGCAGAGCAGCGGCGTGCGCTCGGAGATCCGGTCGAAGTCGTCGATCTCGAGCGGGACGCCCGCTTCGTGCGCCACTGCGAGCAGGTGCAGCACGCCGTTGGTCGAGCCGCCGCTCATCGCCACCGCGGCGATCGCGTTCTCGAGCCCCTCCCTGGTGATGATCTCGCTCGGCCGCTGCCCGCGCCGCAGCACGTCCATCACGAGTTCGCCGCACTGCACGGCCACCTCGAGCTTGCGGCCGTCCTCGGCCGGCACCATCGCCGAGCCGGCGGGTGAGATGCCGAGCACCTCGAAGGCCATCGCCATCGTGTTCGCGGTGAACTGCCCGGCGCAGGCGCCGGCGCCCGGGGAGGCGGCCTCCTCGAGCTCGTGCAGCTCCTCCTCGCTGATCTTGCCGGCGGCATAGGCGCCCACGGCCTCGAAGACCTGCTGGATGGTCACCTCCTGGCCCTTGAACCACCCGGGACGGATCGAGCCGCCGTAGAGCATCAGCGAGGGGACGTCGAGCCGGGCCAGCGCCATCACGGTGCCGGGGATCGTCTTGTCGCAGCCCGATATCGCGACGACGGCGTCGAAGCGATGCGCGGAGGAGACGAGCTCGACCGAGTCGGCCACGAGCTCGCGCGAGACGAGCGAGGCGCGCATGCCCGAGGTTCCCATCGTGATCCCGTCGGAGATCGCGATCGTGTTCAGCTCCATCGGCGTGCCGCCGGCGGCGCGTATGCCCTCCTTGACCTTCGCTGCGAGCACCCGGTTGTTGAAGTTGCAGGGCATCGTCTCGATCCACGAGTGCGCGACCCCGACGATCGGCTTGGCGAGGTCCTCCGCCGTGTAGCCGATGCCGTGAAGGTAGGCACGCGCGGCCGCCCGCTCGGGTCCCTCTGTGAGGGCCCGGCTCCTGTGCTTGAGGTCAAAGCTTCCCGCGGTGCTCACGCCGCGGGCACACTATCGGCCCCGCCCATCAGCTCGCCCGCCTGCCTGCCTGCCTGTGCCCGCGAGGGTGTGCTCGGCGGGGTATGCCCTTCAGCGTGCGCGCCGCGGGGTGCGCCGCCTGGGGTGCGCTCCCAGCGGGCGAGCCTGAGCAGGTCGCGGCGAGCCCGCTCGGGGTCGACCTGGCGTCCGGGCAGGTGCATGTTCGCCTCGGCGATCAGATGCCGCTCGTCGGCGGTGAGCGCCATCCACTTCGCGAGCACGTCGTCGGAGTCGGGCAGCCGGGCGCTGCCGTAGGGGCGCGATTGATCGGGAAACGCGACGCAGTACTCGTTCAGCAGCTCGCCTGTCTGAGGCAGGTAGGCGACGATCGGCTTGTGCGGGTAGATCAGGTAGGCGTAGGAGGCACCGCGCGCGCGGTCCCCGAGGCCGCCCCACACGCGCAGGAAGCCGAGATCGCGGTACATCGCCCAGGCTTCCTCATCCACGCACGAGCGCAGGAGGGCCCGCGCGCGCTGCTCGGCGCGGCGCTCGCGACCGGGGTCATAGCCGGTCTGCGCCGCCCGCTCACGCCGGGCCGCCGCTGCGGTGCGCCGCTCTGCGAGTTTGCGTCGCAGCCACGGACGCGCCAGGTCCCACAGCAGTGCCAGGAGCACCACGGCGGTCGTGCCCAGCGCGAGCCACATCGGGCTAGCGGGATGTCCCGGGTGCGCCGCCCGCCGCGCGGGGGAAGAAGATCACGCGTTCGGCGTCGCGTGGCACTTCATCGAAGCTCTTGACCAGCTCGGCCTCGCGGCGGCCGTCGCTCGTTTCCGTCGGCACTGCCGCGCACATGCCCTGGTCGAGCTCGCGGCGAAAGGCTTCGATCAGCTCGAGCTCCTGCTCGGGGACCTCCACGTCACCCTCGGCAAGCATGACCTCGCCATGACCAGCCTTCAGACGCAGGAGCCTCATCGCCCTAGGGATTATGGCAAACGGCCGCGCGACCCACGCCGGCCCGCGCCCCGCTCGACGCGTCCTCGCGGCGTCAGCCGCGGCGTATCGCCGCGAGTCCGATGACGTCCACCGGCCCGGCGCCCTCGCCCACGTCGCGCAGCCCGTTGGCGACCGCCTCTGCGGCCATCGCCTGCGCGATCCTCGCCGCCTCGAGCAGCGGACGACCGAGCGCCAGCTGCGCTGCGAGGACAGCGGAGTGCGTGCAGCCGGAGCCGTGCGCGGCGCCGTCGGGGTGACGCGGGCCCTCGATCCTGACGACGCCGGCGTCCCCGGAGGAGTCCAGCAGCAGGTCGACCGCCCGGGACCGGTGGCCACCCGTCAGCACCACGGCCGCCGCTCCGAGGGCAAGGACGGCCGCGGCGAGCCGCTCGGCTTCGCTCTCCTCGTCCTCCCCCTCCTCACTGGGTCCGTCTGCCCGAGCGCTCAGCACCCGCGCCTCGGGGAGGTTCGGGGTCAGGACGGTGGCGCGCGGAACGATCTGCTCGATCAGCGCCCGCTCGGCTCCCTCCTCGAGCAGGCGCCCACCGCACTCCGCGACCATCACGGGGTCGCCAACGATCGGCGTGCCGGGAGGCAGCTCGTCGAGCGCCTGCGCGACGGCCGCGATCGTCTCGGCGCCGCCCAGCATGCCGACCTTGACGGCATCGACGCCGATGTCCGCCACCACCGCGCGAACCTGGTCGAGCACCATCTCCGGCGGCACGGCGTGGATCGAGCGCACCCCCGTCGTGCTCTGCGCCGTCACCGCCGTGATGGCGCTCATGCCGTGCACGCCACAACGCGCGAAGGCCTTCAGATCGGCCTGGATCCCGGCGCCGCCGCCGGAGTCAGAGCCGGCGATCGTGAGCGCGCGCGGCGTGCGGGCGCGAGCGGGTCCGGCCCCCGTCCCGTGGTTCGAGCCTGAGCCGCCGTCGGTCATGCGCCTGCGCTCAGCCGCCCGGCGGCGGGGAACCGTCCGGCGCCGGCGCCGGCGTTGCGCGCGGGCGTTTGCGCGCGGGGAAGATCGAATAGCTGCCGGTGGCCGTGACGAGCAGGCGCCCGTCCTCATGGCGCACCTCGGATTTCATGATCCCGATCGTGCGATTGCGCCGGTCGAGCACCGTGCGACAGACGATCTCGCCCTCAGTCGCCGTCTGCAGGTAGTTGATCGAGATGTTGATCGTCGCGATGAGCTCATCCTCGCTCGTCTGGACCCAGAGCGTGGAGCCCATGCAGTAGTCGACGAGCGCGTACGTCACGACGCCCGAGAGCAGCCCGCCGCCGTTGATCAGCTCGGGGCGGATCTCCAGACGTACCGTCTGCGGATCCTCCCAGCGCATCCCGATGAAGCGGCTGACGCCGTCGAAGGACCGCGGCCCGCCCTCGGTCCGCTGCGCGGTCGCCTGGACGCCCGCGGCGCCTGAGTGCGAAGCGTGCGGATCGGAGTTCGAGGGGGCCTCGCTCATGCACCTGAGGCTACGTGAGCGGCGCCCTCACGTGCTCTGCGCCCTGCGCCGCGCGTCTCGCCGCCCGCGGTCGCGTTCCGGCGAGGGCCTTGCGCCGGCGCGTTTGGCCGGCAAGCACGAGCGCCGGCGCGTTTCGTCCCAAGCAGGGTCTTTGCTGAGGTACGTGCCTCACCGCGACGAGCCCTCCGGCCGCCCCGTGCGACGGTCGTCCTCCCCGTCATCAGACCGTCGCCGGCTGGTCGGCCGCGCCGGGGAGGACCTCGCCGCGGCCCATTTCGCCGCCCTCGGCTACCGCGTGCTCGCCCGCAACGCGCGAACCCGCCACGGGGAGATCGACCTTGTCGCGTTCGACGGAGCCACGCTCGTGTTCGCCGAGGTAAAGACGCGCACGGTCTCGCGCAGCGTACGAGAGCTGCCCAGCCTGCATGAGCCGCTGGCGGGGCTCCGGGTGCGCCAGCGCGTTCGCCTGCGAGCACTCGCGCTCGCGTGGCTGAGCTCCGAGCGCTCTCGCGGCAGCGGACCGGCTCGACCCGTGGCCCGGGAGATCCGCTTCGATGCCGTCGGCGTCATCCTCGACGCCGACGGCGCGATGCTGCGCCTCGATCACCTCGAGGGAGCGTGGTGAGCCGCGGCGGGGCCGTGCGGTAGTCGACGGGCGTCCTCGAGAGGCCGATCGGGTTGCGGGTCAGGGCCACGCTCGTGCCGTCCTCGCGCGGAACCTCCACGACGGGGTCCAGGCCGAGGTCGGCCGCGAGCGCGAAGGCGGCGCCGAGGTCGTTGACGGTCCCGGCGGGAACCCGGGACGCCGTCAGCCGGCGCGCCCACTCGGCCGCGGGCCGCGCCGCGGCGAGTCGCTCGAGCTCGGCGCGCAGGGCCTCGCGATTGGCGACGCGCTCGGCGTTGCTCGCAAAGCGCGGGTCGCCGGCGAGCTCGGGAGCGCCGAGGACCCGGCAGAGATCGGCGAACTGACGCTCGTTGCCGATCGCGAGGACGAGCTCTCCCTCGGCGGTGGGCAGCAGTTCGTAGGGCGCGATGCTCGGGTGCGAGCTGCCCATCCGCGTCGGGACCACACCCGCGATCGTGTACGCGGCCCCCTGGTTGACGAGCGCCGCCAGCAGTGAGGAGAGCAGGTCCACCTCGACGCGCTGGCCCTCGCCGGTGCGTTCGCGATGGCGCAGCGCGGCGAGGATCCCGACGGTCGCGAACAGTCCCGCGAGGACGTCGACGACGGCGACGCCTGCCTTCTCGGGCCTGCCATCCGGCGATCCCGTGATGCTCATAAGGCCCCCTACCGCCTGCAGGATGAGGTCGTATCCCGGGAGGCTCGCCCCCTCCCCACTGCCAAATCCGGTGATCGAGCAGTAGATCAGCCCTGGATTGCGGGCGCGGAGATCCGCGTAGCCGAGTCCGAGCGCATCCAGCACCCCGGGCCGGAAGTTCTCGACGACCACGTCCGCGTGCGCAGCGAGCCGCACCGCCTCGGCGACATCCTCCGCGAGCCCGAAGTCCAGCGTCAGGCTGCTCTTGTTGCGGTTGACCGCCTGGAAGTAGGTGGCCTGCCCGTCGGCATCGAAGGGAGGGCCCCACGAGCGGGTCTCATCGCCGCTTCCGGGACGCTCGACCTTGACGACGGCGGCGCCGAGGTCGCCGAGCATCATCGTCGCGAAGGGACCCGCCAGCACCCGCGTGAAGTCGAGCACCTTCAGGCCCGTGAGCGCGCCTGGTTCGCTCACGGCGCCGCCGACCTGTGACTAGAGCGCGAGCTGCTGGTAGGCGAGCGACTGAAAGGACATCCTGTGAAGCGGCGAGACGCCCATGCGAAGGATCGCGTCACGGTGCTCGGGCGTCGAGTAGCCGACGTGCTCGGCGAAGCTCCAGCCCGGGTGCAGCGCGTCCGCCTGGCGCATGAAGCGGTCGCGGGTGACCTTCGCGACGATCGACGCCGCGGCGATCGCGGCGCTCGTCGCGTCGCCGTCGACGATCGCGCGCTGAGGCCGCTCGAATTCGGGCACCCTGAAGCCGTCGATGAGACACAGCACCTCGCCCTGCACCTCGCGCGTCACGCCCCGGATCGCGTCCCGCAGCGCGGCGAGGTTCGTCTTGTGAAGGCCGCGCGCGTCGATGCCGCGCACGCAGCGCGAGACCACGACGACACGCGCGGCGCTTCGCAGGACCAGCGGATAGAGGTCCTCGCGGGTCGCGTGCGTGTGCTGCTTGGAGTCGTTCAGCGCGCGGAGCGCCCGCAGCTCGCCGATGCTGAGCCGCTCATAGTCGAACAGGACGCCGGCCGCCACCAACGGGCCGGCGAGGGATCCCCGCCCGGCCTCGTCGGCGCCGGCGACAAAGCGAACGCCGAGGCGGCGATCGAACGCGAACAGGCGCCGGCCACTGCCGGCTCTTCGCGCGCGCCTGCGGGCACGTGCCGTGACTCGCGTCCGATCCTTGTGGGCAACGGGTGCCACGGCGGAGGCCAGGTCCTGCCTAGAGGAATCCGATTCGGTCGATCGGCCAGTAGGTGAAGAAGGCTCCTCCGATGATCCAGCTGGTGGGCACGGGTCCCCAGAACCTGCTGTCGTCGGAGTCTCCACGATTGTCGCCCATCATGAACCAGTGTCCGGCCGGAACCCTGATCGGCGTAGGGAAGTTGCATTTGGCTTCCCTTTCCGTGCAGGGGCGCGTGTAGGAGTCCTTCTCCCGCACGCCGTTGCGGATCACGTGTCCTTCGACGATCGAGATCACGTCGCCGGGGCCACCGACGACGCGCTTGATGAAGTTCACGTTCGACTCGGCCGGGATCGGTTCCGCGCAGGCCGCGGTCCCGTCGGCGACGACATGGGGGGTC
>DASZIU010000169.1:0-12940 GCA_035948815.1 Solirubrobacteraceae bacterium
GGCGCTCTCGCGGGCTGCGGCCACGCAGTACTCCTGCACGGCGACCTCCATCTCCAGGGTCTGGGCCAGCGCCGGCCGCGCGGAGGCATCGATCACGCGCTTGACCCTCCCCACCGCCACGGGTGAGTTGGCGAGCAGCTCGTCGACCAGCTCCGCGGTCGCCCGCTCGAGCTCCTCCGGTGCGGCAACGCGGTTGAGCAACCCGATCCGCTCGGCCTCCTCCGCGCCGATCAGCCTGGCCGTCATGATCAGCTCCTTGGCCCGGCCGAGTCCGACCACGGCGGGCAGGCGGGTCGAGCCGCCCACGTCGGGGATGATCCCGAAGCGCACCTCGGGCAGCCCGAGCTGAGCGTCGCTCGAGGCCACCCGCAGGTCGCAGCCCAGGGCCACCTCGAGCGCGCCACCGACGCAGGTGCGGTGGATCTGGCAGACGACGGGCTTGGTCATCGTTTCGCAGAGGTTCGCGCATTCGAGGAAGACGGCCCGGAACGGGCGCAGCATCTCCGGCTGTCCCGAGAATTCGGCAAGCTCGCCAAGGTCCACCCCCGCCGAGAACACGGGTCCTTCGCCCCGCAGCACGACACAGTGAACGGCGCTGTCGGCCGCGGCGGCGCTCAGCTCCTTCCCGAGCGCGAGCAGCAGCTCCTGGTTCATCGCGTTGCGCTTCTCCGGCCGGTTGAGCACGACGTGCCGTACGTGCTCGTGGTCCTCTGAAAAGACGATGCTCATCTGCACTCCTCCTGGTCGGGGCGCCCGCCCTCGCGCGACCGCGGCGAGCTGCGGTGAGCCTAGCGCCGCCGCTGGCGCCGGTGGTTCTCGATCGGGCCGGATGGCACGCAGGGGGCGGGGCCGCCGAGCGCGCCCCCGCCCCTGCGTGCCCCTCAGTGCAGCAGGTCGAGCGTGTTTTCGAGGTCGTTGACGAAGTAGACGCCTTTGGCATTGGGCGCGACGGTGAGCCCGAACAGGCCTCCGGCGCCCGCCCCGCTGTCCGTCGGCTGGAACTCGGCCCCCACCGGGGTCGTCTCGACGATGTTGCCGTCATTTGCGTTGGCGCTCAGCAGGTCGCCGTTCGGGGCCAGGGTCATGCCCAGCGGGTTGTGCAGGAAGCCGCCCGACGCCACGGTGCTCCCGCCGCCGGTGAGTGGCGTCGTGCGGCTGGTGGCGCCCGGTACGGCCGCGATCCGGTTGCCCTGGGTGTCCGCGACATACAGGATCCCTTCGTTGCTGAGCGCGAGGCCCGTCGGGCCTACGACCAGCGCCGCCGGGTCGGTGCGCTCCGGGAAGCCTTCGGCGATCACGTCGATGCGTCCGACCTTCGGAGCCCTGTTCGCCGTCGCGTGCAGGCGGATGCGCACGACGGTGCCCTGGTCGACCGGCGTTTCGCCCGAAGCGACGGTGCCGTTCAGCACATTGGTGACGAACAGAGTGCTGTTCTGTCCGTTGCTGACGGAGGTCATGTCCCAGGGGCCGTTGATCGGCGGGCCCGAGATCGTCTCGACCGGGTGTCCGGTGCTGTCCAGCACGATCAGGCAGCCGGCCTGGGCGCTCGCGGCCGTCCCGTTGCTGGTCGGAAGGCTGCCCACGATCACCCAGCCCTGCGGCAGAACGGCGAGGGCCGTCGTGAGACCGACGCCTCCCGGGCATTCGGCGGGGAGGCTCGCTGCCTTGATCTGGGCGAACAGGGACAGATGGCCGGCCGGGGTCATCTGCACGATGGTCGTACCTGTTCCCTGCAGGTTTCCCGTCGGGGGACTCCCGGCGTTGTTGAAGTTGCTGATCAGGATGTTCCCCGCCACGAGCGAGCCGTGCGTCGTGGGGACGGCGACGATCCCGTAGGGATTCTGATCGCCGTTGCCCGGCACGGTGCTGGCGACCTTGGTCACATGCTTGAAGCTCAGGAAGGGCTTGTCGAAGGCCGAGGCCGCGCCCGGGAGGGCGAGGCAGGCGAGCAGGCCTGCGAGCGGGATGGCGAGGCGCCTTGCGCGAGCGGTGGCGGGTGGCCGCCTCCGACCGTGGCGCGAAGCGACGCTCCTCGCCCGGCCTCTGGGATAACGGGACATGCGGATCCTCCAGTGCTAGAGCTGTTCAACGACCGCTTGCACTGGCAACGACTCCGCCTCCGGCCGAACCTTCCCGCCCCGGCGCGCCGGCGCGGGTCGCGGGTCGGAGCGCGCGACGCGGCGTGCTGCGGGCGAGTGGCAGGTAATAGGCTGGCGCTCGCAAACCGGAGAATCGAGCGGAGGTCAGATGGCGCAGCAGATCGAGAGGGTGGGCGTGCTGGGAGCCGGGCTCATGGGCCACGGCCTCGCGCAGGTGGCGGCCGAGGCGGGCTACGCGGTCGTCGTACGCGAGGTGGACGAGCAGACGCTGCAGAAGGGCATCGCAAAGATCGAGAAGCAGCTCGCGCGCGCGGTCGAGAAGGGAAAGTCCAGCCAGGAGGACGCCGACGCGATCCGAGGGCGGATCGAGGGCACGGTCGAGTACAGGGACCTCGCCGACTGCGACCTCGTGATCGAGGCGATCACCGAGAGCCTTCCGCTGAAGCTCGAGATGTGGCGCGAGGTCGACAAGATCGTCAAGCCGCAGGCCGTGTTCGCTACGAACACCTCGTCGCTGCCGGTCATCGACCAGGCCGCGGTCACCTCGCGGCCGGGCCAGTTCGTGGGGCTCCACTACTTCAACCCCGCACAGGTCATGAAGCTCGTCGAGGTCGTCCGCTGCGTGACCACGACCGACGAGGCGTTCGAGACGGCGCTCGCCTTCGCACGCTCGGAGGGCAAGCTCGCGATCCCGACGAAGGACAAGGCGGGGTTCATCGTCAACCGCCTGCTCGTCCCCTACATGCTCGACGCGATCCGTGCATACGAAGAGTGCGTCGGCTCGGTGGTGGAGATCGACGAGGCGATGAAGGCTGGGGCGGCACACCCGATGGGCCCGCTGACGCTCGCCGACTTCGTCGGCCTCGACACGCTCGGCTCGATCTGCGACGTGCTCTTCGACGAGTTCGCCGAGCGCCGCTTCGCGCGACCGCCGACGCTCCGCAAGATGCTCGCCGCCGGCTGGTTCGGACGCAAGTCGGGAACAGGCTTCTACGACTACTCCGGCGAGGCGCCCGTGCAGAACCCGGGGATCTGAGCAGGTCGCCGGAGCGCCAGCGCGCGAGCTAGATTGCGTGGATGACCGATCGTCCGCTGCGAGCCTCGGATGCCGATCGCGAGCCGCCGGCCGGCGCTGCCGTGAGCGCACGTGAGGCCGAGGCCGGCTCGGCCGACCTCGGCTCCGCCACCGAGCGGGCGCTCGGGGGAGGGCCCGAGCGCCATCGCGAGAAGTCCCTAGATCAGGGCAAGCTGCCGGTTCGCGAGCGGATCTCGATGATGCTCGACGAGGGGAGCTTCGCCGAGGAAGCGCTGCTCGCCAACTGGCAGGAGGAGGGGCTCGGCGCCGACGGCGTCGTCACGGGAATCGGGACGGTGGGAGGGCGGACCGTCGCCCTGATGGCCAACGATCCGACCGTGAAGGCGGGCTCCTGGGGACCGAAGACCGTCGAGAAGATCCTGCGCATCCAGGAGCGCGCGCTGACGCTCACGATCCCGATGGTCTATCTGGTCGACTCGGCCGGCGCGAGGATCACCGAGCAGGTGCAGATGTTCCCCGGCCGCCGGGGGGCAGGCAGGATCTTCCACAACCAGGTCAAGCTCTCCGGCGTCGTGCCCCAGGTCTGCGTCCTGTTCGGACCGAGCGCCGCCGGCGGCGCCTACATCCCCGCCTTCTGCGACATCGTGATCATGCGCGAGGGCAACGCGTCGATGTACCTCGGCTCTCCGCGCATGGCCGAGATGGTGATCGGCGAGCGTGTGACGCTCGAGGAGATGGGCGGCGCGCGGATGCACACGGGCGTCTCTGGCTGCGGCCACCAGCTCGTCTCCAGCGACGAGGAGGGCATCCAGACGGCGCGGCGCTACCTCTCCTACCTGCCAGGCAGCTTCGAGCAGGACCCGCCGCCGGCGCCCCCGGCGCCTCCGCGCGCGCTGCCGGAGGGCGAGAGCATCGGCGGCCTGATCCCCGACGACGAGAACAAGCCGTTCGACATGCGCACGCTGATCGACGCGGTCGTGGACGAGGGCTCTCTGCTCGAGATCCACCCCCGCTGGGCCAGGGAGATCATCGTCGGCTACGCGCGCCTGGACGGGAGGGCGATCGGAGTGCTCGCCAACCAACCCAAGCACAAGGGCGGCGTGCTCTTCTCGGACTCGGCCGACAAGGCCGCGCGCTTCATCTGGACTTGCAACGCCTTCAACGTGCCGCTCCTGTTCCTCGCCGACGTGCCCGGGTTCATGATCGGGACGCAGGTCGAGCGGGACGGCATCATCCGCCATGGCGCGAAGATGATCAGCGCCGTCAGCGAGGCCACCGTGCCGAAGATCTCGGTTGTCGTGCGCAAGGCCTACGGAGCCGGTCTCTATGCGATGGCGGGACCCGCCTTCGATCCGGACTGCTGTCTGGCGCTTCCGAGCGCGTCGATCGCGGTGATGGGGCCGCAGGCGGCGATCAACGCCGTCTACTACAACCAGCTCCAGGCGATCGAGGACGAGGACGAGCGCGCCAGGCGCACGGAGGAGCTGCGGCGGGAGTACGCGCAGGACATCGACATCCTGCACCTCGCCTCCGAGCTGGTCGTGGACGCGGTGATCGAGCCCGAGGATCTCCGCGAGGAGCTCGTGCGCCGCTTCGCGCACGCCGCCTCCAAGCAACGCAGCTGGCCGGCCAAGCACAACCCTGTGACGCCCGTCTGAGCCTGCGCGGAGCGGGCGCGATCGTCGCTATGACGGCGCGGGCGCCTCTGGCATCGGCGGATCCGGCGTCGTCCCCGCGGCCCGCGTCGTCGTGTCCTGGAACGGCGGATAGGTCTCCGTCAGCAGGAACAGGTAAGCGTCGCTGCGCGCGATATAGGAGTTCGCGAGCACCATCAGGTCGAACAGCCCCCGGGGAAGCTTCCCGGTGATGAGGATCACGATCCAGGCGGCCAGCGCGCCGACCTCCAGCAGCAGGGTCATCACGTAGCGCAGGATCAGCATCGGTATCGCCAGGATGGGGCGGAAGAAGGCCTTCAGCCGGCTGTAGCGCTCCAGCGGAACGAACTGCATGCGGATCGGATAGGCCGGGTCGTCCGAGCCGCCGATCGGTGGATAGGGGTCGGTCAGCAGCGCGGCGTAGCCCGTCACGCGGGTGATGAACCGCGTGTAGCCCGCGATGAAGTCGTACAGGCCCCCCGGGAAGCCGCCCGTGATCACGAGCGCGAACCAGGCGAGCACCATCGCGATGAGCGCGATGATCGCGTAGACGTATCCCACGATCAAGAGCGGGATCACGAGTATCAGGCGGAAGAAAGTGCTCAGGCGGCTGCGTCGCTCGACGTAGTCGGCCTCGAAGGTGACGGGGTAGGACACGTGGCGCTCCCTTCTCCGTTGGCGGTGACCCTTCACGCCATCCGCGCGGCCGTGCGCCACGCGAGAGACGCTGCGTCGCATCCTAGACCGCGCATCAGCGGCTTTTCCGGACTTTCAATAGATTGCCGAGGCGATGGACGCGGTCGAGCTCGCCTATGCCGGCATCGCCCGCCAGGCCGAGCTGGTCTCGGCCGGCGAGATCTCCTCCCGCGAGCTCGTGGGCCTCTATCTGGAGCGGATCGCGCGATTGGACCCCGCCCTGAACGCCTTCCGCGTGGTGTTCGCCGAGCGCGCCATGCTCGAGGCCGACCAGGCCGACGCCCGGCGCGGGGCGGGGGGCGAGCGCCCGCTGCTGGGGGTGCCGATCGCCGTCAAGGACGACATCGACGTCGCCGGCGAGCTGACCGCGTGGGGATCGAACGCGACCGAGGGCGCCGCGCCCGCGGACGCCGAGGTGGTCCGTCGCCTGCGCGAGGCGGGCGCCGTGATCATCGGCAAGACGAACGTGCCCGAGCTGACGATATGGCCGTTCACCGAGACGGCCACGTTCGGAGCGACCCGCAACCCGTGGGACCTGCAGCGCGCGCCGGGAGGCTCGAGCGGCGGCAGCGCCGCGGCCGTCGCGGCGGGGCTCGTCGGTGCGGCGCTCGGCTCAGACGGCGCCGGCTCGATCCGGATCCCGGCCGCGTGGTGCGGGTTGTTCGGGCTCAAGCCCCAGCGCGGAAGGGTCTCGCTCGCCCCGCGCCCCCGCGCGTGGCACGGGTTGTCCGTCGACGGGGTGCTCGCCCGCCGTGTCGCTGACACGGCGCTCTTCCACGACGTCGCTTCGGGCACGACCGACGTCGACGAGGACGGCGCTCCGCCACCGGCGGTGCCGTTCGCGCAGTCGGCGGCGACACCCCCCGCGAGGCTCAGGGTCGCGTTCTCGACACGACTGCCGCCCGGAGTGCTCGGACGGCTCGACGCCGACGCGGCGCGCGCGGTCCAGGAGACCGCCGAGCTGCTGCGCTCGCTGGGACACGAGGTGTCCGAGCGCGACCCCGAGTACGGCATTGGCGGGATCCCCGAAGTGCTGACGCGCTACCTTCGAGGGATCCACGATGACGCCCTTGGTGTTGCGCACCCCGAGCGGCTCGAGCGGCGCACGAAGGGGATGGCCCGGCTGGGAGCGATGATCCCGCCGGCCCTGCTCGCCCGCTCGCTGGCCAACGAGGCCGAGTTCACCCGCAGGATGAACAGTGTGCTCAAAGACCACGACGTTCTGATCACGCCCACGACCGCCACGCCTCCGCCGCGGGTGGGTCAGTTCCAGGGGCGGGGCGCCGTCTGGACACTGAACGCGATTGCCGGCATGGTCCCCTTCAACGGCGTGTGGAACGTGACGGGGCAGCCCGCGGCATCCGTGCCCGCCGGGTTCGGCTCAGACGGGCTGCCGCGCGGCGTGCAGATCGTTGGCCGCCCCAACGACGAGCCGACGCTGCTGTCGCTCGCTGCTCAGATCGAAGCGGAGCGCCCCTGGGCCGAGGATCGCCCCCCCGGCTTCTCGTGAGCGACGAAGATGCGCTGCTCGCCGTCGCCGTCGAGGCGGCCCGGATGGCCGGCGCGATGCTGCACGAGCGCGCTCGGCACGCGGCCGAGGAGGTGACGAGCAAGAGCACGCCGACCGACCTCGTCAGCGAGGCCGACCTCGCCTCCGAGCGCGCGATCCGCGAGCTGCTCGCCGTGCGCCGTCCCGAGGATGGGTTCATCGGGGAGGAGGGCGGCTCGGAGGAGGGAGTGAGCGGCCTCAGCTGGATCGTCGATCCGCTCGATGGCACGGTCAACTTCCTCTTCGGAATCCCGCAGTGGTGCGTCAGCGTCGCGGTGCGCGACGCTGCGGGCGCGATTGCCGGCGCCGTCTATGACCCCAACCGCGACGAGCTCTTCGGCGCCACCAGGGAGGGCCCGGCGGAGCTGACGGGGCCAGAGGGACGGGTCGAGCTTCACGGGCCGCGCCGGTCGACTCGGGCCGGCTCGGCCGGCCCCATCGGCGGCGAGGGCGACCCGCGCGAGGAGCTCGCGCAGGCGATGGTCGCGACCGGGCTCGCGTATGACGCGCGGGTCCGTGAGGCCCAGGCGAAGGTGCTCGCCCGGCTCGTGCCACGCGTGCGCGACCTCCGCCGCTTCGGCAGCGCCGCCCTCGATCTGACGTGGACGGCCGCGGGCCGCTACGACGCCTACTTCGAGCGGTCGGTCAAGCAGTGGGACATCGCCGCCGGGGCGCTCATCTGCGAACGCGCCGGGCTCGCGCTCGCTGAGCTTCCCGAGTTCGAGAACCTCCCGTGGGGCATCCTCGCGGCTCCGCCCGCACTGGTGGATCCGCTGCTCGAGCTGGTCCGCGGCCCGTAGCGGGCGCCGCCCGCACCGGGTCACCAATACAGATGTTGACGAGCGGACACTGGCGGTTTGGCGAGGCGAGGAGCCGGGTATTGCGAGGGCCGGAACGTCGCGGACGCCCCTGGGCGGAGCGCGCACAAACAGAACGGAGGAGTCCCGATGAAGCTGTCGTCACGGTTGTCGCTGTTGCTGAGCCTCGCTGCCCTCGCATCGCTCTCCGGCGCCGCGAGCGCATCGGCATGGGCTCCGGCCGCCAGCGCGACGATCCACCCCGGCGTGATGACCTTCACGGGTGGTTCCTCCTTCTTGAACGGAGCCGGCCAGTGCACGGCGAACTTCGTCTACACCGACTCCTCCGGGAACGTCTACCTCGGCCAGGCGGCGCACTGCTCGTCCACCGGCTCGAGCACCGAAACGAACGGCTGCACGAGCAAATCGCTGGCGCTCGGCACGCCGATCTACGCCGGTGAACTCGTCAACGGCGGGATCCAGAACGGCACCCTGATCGGCACGCTTGCCTACAACTCCTGGCTCGCGATGCAGAAAGCCGGCGAGAAAAACGCTCCCACGTGCGCGTACAACGACCTGGCACTGATCAAGATCGATCCGAGCCAGGTGGCGAACGTGAATCCGACCGTTCCCTTCTGGGGAGGCCCGAACGGGCTCGCGGCCGGCGCCGCGGCGCTCGGCGAACGCGTCTTCACCTACGGCAACTCGATCCTGCGGGGCGGCGTCAGCGCGCTCAGCCCGAAGACGGGCGCGAGCATCGGCGAAGGCGAAGAATCCGCCGGCTGGAGCTCGCAGGTCTACACCGTGTCGCCCGGCATCCCGGGTGACTCCGGCAGCGCGTACATGGACGCGAGCGGCAACGCCCTCGGCGTGCTCTCGACCGTGGAGCTCGCGCCGACGCCGGCCTCCAACGGGGTCGGGACGCTCGCCAAAGAGGTCGCCTACGCCAACACGGCGACGGGGCTCGGCATCAAAGTCGCTCCCGGCACCACGCCGTTCAGCGCGACGCCGGTCCCGCCCGCGCCATGAGCCTGACCTGACGCGCGCCGGCTGACGCGTCGCGATTGACGCGTCATGCGGCGGGTGGGATTCGAACCCACACACCCTTTCGGACAGGGCCTTTTGAGGGCCCCGCGTCTACCGTTCCGCCACCGCCGCGGGCGAGGGGGTCAAGTGTAGGGGGCGACCTTGCGGCACGGCCGCGGCGCAGGTCGCGGAGTGGGCGCCGCCCTGTGCTCGTCGCTCGGGCAAAAATGTGGGCCAGGTTGCGCGGGCTCGTCGCGCGGACCGTCTGGTCGCTCAGGCGGGGTGGGGGGGAGCGTCGCGGTAGACGTCGTCGCCCGCGGGCTCCGTTCGCCGCTCGAGCTCGACGTTCCAGCCCTGCGAGAACCCGCGCATCGCGAACGCGACGAGCAGCATCTGCACGGGCACCAGCAGGAGGGTCAACAGGCCGAGCAGGCCCGCGCCGAGCGCCGGCTGGGTGAACCCTGCCTTGTCGCGGTTGAACCACGCAGGCCCGGCGACGAGCGCGAAGATCGCAAGCAGCACCGCGAACGCGGCGCTCACGGGAAGCACTCCTGGCTTCCAGCGGGCCGCGTAGAAGGCGAATATGAGATAGACCAGGATGTAGGCGATCTGGATCGGGGTCGCTCCCTCGAGCACGCTCCATCCGCCCACCGTGATGATCAGCATCAGGGCCGCGCTGGCGAGCAGCAGGAGGACCACGGTCGCGCGTGTTCCCTGCACGACCGGCTTGTCGCGGTTGGGGTGCGTGATTATCACGCCGGGCCTTGGCTCGCGGCCGGGGCTGTAGGACATCACGGCAACGGACCTTACAATCTTCGGGCGATTTCCGCGCGGATGCGAGACGCGGCGCGTCGATCACCCGCGAGTGAGGATGGATCACCGGCACCCGGGGTAGGCTCCGTCAGCGCGCGGGCGTGGTGGAATTGGTAGACACGCCGGCCTTAGGAGCCGGTGGGCCGGAAGGCCCTTGGGGGTTCGAGTCCCTCCGCCCGCATCTCAGCTCGAGCGCGCCATACACGCCGCGCGTGGACAGGCCGGGCAAACCAGTCTCGTCCGCCGGTCGTGTGGGCGATCAGCCGCCGGTCGGAGCGGTCTGGCGGATGACTTTCCAGCCCGCCTTCAGCGGCGCCAGGAAGTACGGGGGCTCGTCCGTGGCCAAGCGGTCGTCGTATTTGTAGTCCTTCAGGTAGCCGTCCGTGCCGACGATTCCCACCGGGCCGCGGTAGTTCTGGGCGATGCCGCCGTAGACGTGCAGTTCTCCCATCGTCGGGCCGCATTCGTAGTTGTCGACGATGAACGAGTGGCTCGTCGAGAGGATCCCTGCGTAGATCCACGGGTTTTCGAGGAATCCAGTTTGGTTTTCTCCGTTTTCGCACGGGTGATAGACGCGCACGTAGTGACTCGCGATCAGGCCGAGCACGGCTGTCCCGGTCGGTGCGCTGCCAAGGCTTTTTTCGACGCTCGTTGGGTAGACCGAGTTTTTGATGATGAGGTCGTTTTCTCCAGCCACGGTGAGCGATTTGCTGTAGGAGCCTTCGACGTAGACGTTTCCGCACCCCGTCTCCTGTTTTTCCTCTTCGGCCGTGTCTGAGTTGCCGAGTTCGTATTTGAAGCCGCACCCAACTTTGGTGTTGACCTTCACGTAGATGAGTCCGTTTTCCGGCCAGGCGATTTCTTCTTCCGTCTTCACGCCTTCCTTGAAGTACGTCGCCATGATTTTGTTCGTGGTCCCGTTCAGCTTGAGCTTCGTGACGCCTTCGAACTTGTACCCCGGTTCGACGTACGATTCGAGGCTCGTGTCGCTTTCGGGCGGCTCGAGCTTCTGACCTTTCGTGTAGCATTTCGTCGCTGTGTAGTATTTCGCTTCGCCGCCACAGCCCGCCGACGGGTAGGTTCCGCCGTTGATTTCGACGTTGTCGGCGGGAGCGTGTTCTTTGCGCCCGAAGGACGCCGAGCCTTCGACTCGCGTTGAGTCGTTGGTGTGCAACGGACCTTCGACTTTGTCCCCGCTCGTGAACACGATGCTTCTACATTCGGCTCCGGTTTTCGACCATTCGCTGTAGTAGGCATTGACGCACTGTGCCGGCGCGTTGTAGGTGATCGGGTCGGAGGTTTCGTAGTTGGTGAAGTAGATGAAGTCGAGGAAGCCGGTCACCCGGAAGGTCGCGATGAGCGTCCGTTCGGCGGAGGCCTTGTAGGCCCCGGCGGGGTTCTTGACGAAGCCCGTCGACTTGATCCGGAAGGTGTTGGCCAGGGTGCCGTTCTGCTCGATCGCGCTCTGGAAGGGGATCGCTTTGTTGCAGGTGGTCGTCCCTTTCGGCGCGGAGCTCGCCGGAAGTATCGAGACTTCGTAGCGCTCGCCGCCTTCTTCGGCGGGCAGGCTTTTCGTGACCGTTTCGCATCCCTGCCAGAAGTCAGGGTTGGCCTGGAGTTTGTACTCGTACTCCTGGACGCCGGCGAGCGCGGCGTAGTAGGCCTGCTTCTGCGTCACGTCCTCATGCGAGAGGTGGATGTCCCCGTTGGCGACCGTGAAGGTGGCGACGAGCAGGAGGCTGGTCACGAGCATGACCCCAAGGGTGACGATCATCGTGAAGCCGCCCTGCGCGAGCAGGCGCGACCGGAGCGCGGGGCGGGGGCTCATTCGCATGGGGCCTGGGAGATCGTGGCTTTGATGTCAGGCGCGCTGAAAGCGAACGTCACCTGGCTCGAGTAGTCGACGGTGCGGCCGGAGGATTTGAAGCCTCCGACGATGGGCGCGGCGTTGAAGTTGATCTGGATCGACGCGGCGTTGGCGGCGGACGATTCGGTCAGCGGGACGCTCAGCGCTTTGGATTCGAGCGTGCTCAGCGGTTCGGTCGCGCTGGTGCTCGCTTCTTTCGTGTACTGGAAGTACTGGAAGATCGGCGTCGTGCCCCCGACCTTCGTGATCTTTTCGCCGAAGCGCACGCCGGCGGCGGGCGACGCCGCACCGTAGGTGAATTTCGGGGATGTGCCGCCGGTGCTGGGATAGACGAAGTCGGTGAGCGTTTCTGTTGCGGGGTTCCACACGATTTCGTGCTTGTAGGCTCCCTTGCCGGACGTTTCCGCCGACGCCGTTCCGATTTCCGACTTTTCGCTGAAGGCGTCGATGAAGATGAGCTTGGATCCTTCGCTCCCCGTCTGCACCGGCGCGAAGCCGGGGGAGAGGCAGGCCGAGTGCAGCTCGTCCACCAGCCGCGTCATCGCGTTTCGCCCGAGCTGCGTCGCCTGGGCCACGTCGGCCACGCGCGAGGATTGGTGCAGGGAGACTTCGAGGATCGCGAAGGCGGCGCCCAGCACGACCAGCCCGCTGACTAGAGCCACGAGAGTCTCGACGAGCGTGAAGCCGCTCTCCTCCGTAGCCGCGCGGCCGAATGGTCCGCCGATCAGCATTTTTCGACCCCCGAGGCCACGACGAATTCTTTTTCGGCGCGTTCTTTTTCGGCTTTTTCGGCGGCGGTCTTTTCGGTGGCTTCTTTGGCTTCAGCGGTGGTCTTTTCGGTCGCTTCGGCTTTTACGGCGGCTTCCCGGGCCGTTTTCTGTTCGGTTTCTTTCGTTTCTTTCTGTTTGGACGTGATTTCTTTTTTGGTTTCCTGGGTTTTCCAGAGTGTACGTTCTTCGGCTTCTTTCGTTTCCCGCGCTTTGCGTTTCGTGGTTTCCGCTTCTTCGCGCGTTTTCTTCGTTTTCGCTTCTTCGGTTTCGCGTTCGCCTTTCGACAGTTCGCCGAGGTAGAGCGTCACGGTGCTGCCTTCCGGTTTGCTGTTCGTGTACGTCGCCGTGTAGGTCTTTTTGGCGGTGGCGTTGTAGAGGCAGAGTTCGTACTTGCCGAAGGGCTGGAAGGGATTCGTCAGGTGTCCTTCGGTGTTTGACACCTGGTTGTGGCGGAGGTTTGCCGCGGTCCCATGGACGGGGACTTCGGTGATCGCGCATTGGCTGTTCGTGATCGTGACCGGGTAGCTGGTCGTTTCGAGGGCGCCCGGTTTGGCCTTGGTGCCGCTCTTGACGTTGAGCGCCACGAAGCTCAGCGGAATTTTCACGCTGGAGGTTTTGCCCGGTTCGACGAG
>DASZIU010000170.1:0-8821 GCA_035948815.1 Solirubrobacteraceae bacterium
CGCCGGCGGGCCGAAGCGGTAGGCCCAGGAGGCGTCGACGAAATGCCCGAGGACGTCCTCGACGCCCAGGCGCCGGGAGCCGTGGGGCGGGATCTCGATCGGCTCGCTCGCCTCGGCGATGAGCTGCTCGAAATCGCGGTACAGGGCGACTCTCAGGGTCGCGCGCAGCGGTCGTGGCCCGTCGTTGGCCGCATGGACGTCGACCCCGCCCAGCCCCTCGCCCGTCATCCAAACGGCCACGGGGGCCAGTGCCCGTCGCAGGTAGTGGTAGGCCACCTTCGGCTCGCCGCGGCTGTCGATCACTCCCCAGCCGGCTCCCGGCGCGAGATCGCGCAGCCAGAGGACGAGGCCGCCGGCGCACGGGGACACGGCCCGGCGCCACTCGCCGAAGACCTCGGACATCACCTCCCCCGTGACGGCCCGGGAGAGCTCCAGGTAGCGGTCCTGGTGGACGCTGCGAAGCTCGAGCGCCCGGACTCCGAACAGGAGCTCGAGGTAGTGATCGCGAACGTCCTCGAAGTCCCAGCCGCTGCCGGCGTCGCGCGGGACCCCCGCCTTCCAGCGGGGATGGTGCACGGCGAGCTCGCGCGGCGCCTCCGCGAGGATCTCCTCGATCGCCTCCGGGTCGGGCACGTTGGAGAACGCCAGGCACTCGGACGCGAAGCGAACCTCCGAGCGCCGCGCGTCCTCGAGCGGGCGACGGTAGCCACCGACCCCAAAGTAGTTCGCGATCCCCCGGTCGGTGCGGAATGGAAGCGTCCCTCCGCAGGGGGCCGAGGGCACGTAGACGGCGTCGGCGTCGCTCTCGCGCACGATCTTGGGGAGCAGCTCGCCGAACAGCTCGCCGCGCCCGAGCGAGGGATCCAGGCCGAGCATCGCCACCTGCTGCTCGATCTCGCTGTTGCCGCAGAGGACGGCGAGGCTCGGGCGCCCGGCGACGTTGTCGAGGAGCTGGCGCGCCTCGCCAGCGACCGCGCTGCGGAACGACTCGTCGGCGGCCGGATAGTCGAGGTTGGCGAACATGAAGTCCTGCCAGACGAGGATTCCGAGCTCGTCGCAGAGGTCGTGGAAGGCCTGCTCCTCATACACGCCCGTTCCGGGCACGCGGAGCATGTTCATGCCGGCGTCGCGGACCTGCTCGAGCGCCCGGCGCAGCGACTCCGCACTCGGCGCGAGGCCGACGGGGTCCGGCGGGGTCCAGAGGCAGCCTCGAGCGAAGAGGGGCACGTCGTTGACATGCAGCGCGAGGCCGTCCCGTTCGAGGTCGTGCCGCTCCGATGCGCCGGGCGAGATCCGGCGAAAGCCCACACGGCCCGCGTCGATCAGCACCTCGCCGTCCGCTCCCGAGACGATCAGCCTCGTCTCGTGCAGGTGCGGCTCGCCGTGGGTGTGCGGCCACCAGGGCGCCACATCCGGCACGAGGAGCTCGCCGCGCGCCTCGAAGAGTCCGCCGCGAGCCGTCAGCTCGAGTGGGGCACGCCACGTCCCCGATCGCCCCGAGAGCTCCACCTCGACGGCGGTCGGAGCCCGACCGTGAAGGGACCGCAGCGTGGCGCGCACCGCGAGCCTCCCCTGACCGCCGGCCAGTCGCGGGCGTAGGACCAGGGCGTCGACCGTCAGACCTCGGCGGCGCTCCAGGCGAACCTCCCGCCACGGGCCGACGGGGGCCGGGCCGGGGGAGAAGCCGGGGGCACGGCCGAGAATCGCGGTCCGGAAGAAGCGCAGGTTGCCCTCGGCGACCAGACGCGTCCGCCATCGGGCTCGGGGCCGGCGCCGCTGCGCCAGCCGCGGAGCGAGGGCGTGGCAACGGATCGCGAGCTCGTTGTGCTCGCGCAATGCGGAGGAGACGTCGACGGCGTGGGCGAGGAACATGGAGTCGCTGTCGAGCAGGTGCTCGCCGTTGAGATGAACCTCTGCGACCGTCGCGATGCCGTCGAGGCACAGCACCGCCTGCTCATCCTGGCTCGCGGGCTCGGCGTCGAAGCTGGTCCGAAACCACCAGTCCTGCGCGTCGAAGTCGTAGCTCTCGCCGGCGCGCCAGGCGCCTGCCGAGCGCAGCGCCGCAGCCGCGGTCCCTGGGACGCTCGCGGGCAGCCAATCCAGCGAATCGATCGAGCGCGGATCGGCGCAGGCACCGGGCAGGGTCGCGGCGGTCTGCCAGTCGTGAGCGAGGGCACGCACGTCGTGACCCTCGACTCGCGTGCGCCCGGTCGCGGCGCCCGAGCGTGTCAGCTCAGGCGACGGTCTCATCGAGCCGCCGCATCGCGTCGTCCCATGCCTGCGCGAGCGTCGCGATCGCCGGCTCAGGATCGAAGACCCGCCGCCGGGCGAGCCTGAAGGACAGCGCCTTGCAGCCCTCGACGATCCGTGTCAGGGCCTCGGCGGCGGCGCCGCCCGCGTCGCCGAGCAGCCAGTCGACGTGCGACCCGGCGGCCTCGAACGCCGAGCCGGCCATGCGGACGGTGGCGAAGGCGTAGGCGTGGTAGTCGGCTGCATCGCCCTCGAGAAGCTGCGCGAGGTCATGCTCCAGCTGGGCGCCGAAGCGGATGAACGGGTTGTCGCGGGGGCGGCGGTCGAGATGGCGCCGCAGCAGCTGACGCGCGGTTTGGGTGAGCTCGTCACCGCGCAGCGGCGGCCCGGCGTCGAAGCGCACGAGCTCCGCGTAGGGGGGCAGCACGTCCTCGGACAGCTGCCTGCCGAGCCGGAAGACCCCGCGGTAGTCCTCGCCCGTCAGCTCGTGCAGACCGGTCGCGTGGAAGTAGTGCATGCGCTCCTCCGCCGGGTCGATCGCCTCCGCCACGATCGAGCTCTTGACGTGCTCGGCGCGATAGCTGGTCGCCGCGGTGTCGGGCAGGTACCAGGAGTCGACCTCGACCGCGACGGTGCGCCCGCGGGAGATCTGCTCGGCGATCTGCAGCGGCAGCGGCCTGTAGGGCTGCATCTCGTGGATATCGAGCCCGTAGAGCAGCTCGAGATCCTCGGGCGCGGGCTTGAAGAAGGTCCACTGGTCGCCCTCGAAGTCCATCTCCACCGTGGCGCCCATCATCGCCAGAGGCTCCTCGCCGCGAGCGTGCAACAGCTCGATCACGATGTCGGCGTAGCAGTTGATCTCGAAGTACGTGCGCTCGGGCGAGTGCAGGGCGTGCGGCCGGTAGGACCGGGGATCCAGGCCGAACAGGCTGGCCACCGCTGCGGCCGGGGCGCTCATGGCGCACCCAGCCGCTCGCGCACCCCGCCGGGCCACGCGTCAGGGTCGAGGCCATGCGTTCGAAACAGCGCAAGGGCGATCCGCTCCAGGCCGAAACCCAGGCAGGCCGTGTGGGCGCTGGCGCCGTCCTGCAACTCGATCCCGTACGCCGAGGCGAAGTGGTCCTGGTGATAGTTGAACGAGGCCACCGCGGTCGGCTCAGCACCGGCGATCGGAGCCAGGACCTCGAACTTCAGCTCCTGCGCCCGCTGGCTGGCGGCGAGCATCCGGCCGCTGCGTCCGAAGAACGGGTCCGTCGCGACCTCGAGCTCGGCATCGAGGCCGATCCCGCGCAGCAGCTCGACCGCGCGGTCGCGCCAAAGGTCGCGCCACTCGGTCACCGCGTCCGGCTCGCCGATCCGCACGATCTCCCGCTGATGGAACATCTGAAGCCGCGCGGGGTCACCGGACGGCTCGTGACGGAACACGTAGGCGCCCCCCGCGTCGACGGTGACGCCGCCCGGCGCGAGGGGACCGCGAGCGGCGATCAGCGGATAGACCGGATAGCAGGCGGCCGGCGTCAGCACGAGATCGGTCATCGACTGGAACTCGCTCCAGTCCTCGTGGCGGCAGGCGCGGTGGTACTGCTCTCCCGCCTGCGCCTCCGAGCCGGCGAAGGCGAAGACGCTGCCGGCGAGGTGGGGAAAGGATTTGAGGTAGCCGACCGTCTCGAGGTCGCGACGGGGCAGCACCGGCGGGAAGTGCACCCGCTCGGGAGCTTCGGGCGCGACCGCCCGCGTGACCATCGCGGCGACGAGCTCGCGCACGTCCTCGAAGGCTCCGCCGCGGCCGTAGACGCCGGCGACGCCCGTCTGCAGCAGCAACCCGCGCTCGGTCAGCTCCGCGAGGAAGGCCGCCTGGTCGGCGGTGCCCGGCCGGAACTCCGACATCAGACGTCCTTGGCGATCAGCAGCAGACTTGCGTTCGTGTGATGGATTCGCTCGTTGGCGACCATCAGGCTGGCGGACATCGTGTCGCGCAGGTGGCGGCCGATGCTGAAGGGCGTGTCGTTCTTGAAGCCCATGATCCCGCACACGCCCATCGCGCCCTGGCACACGCGCGGAGCCTGTTCGGACGCGGCGATCTTGAGGTTGTTGAACCGCAGCGCCGCCGCGATGGTCGAGAGGCGCTCGCGTCCGGGCTCCTCCGAGGCGTCGAGGAACTCGTGCAGCGCCGAGTCGACCTCGGCGCGCAGCAGCGACAGCTCGCTCATCAGGTGCGAGAGCCGCTGGGCGGCGGGCGGGGTCTCGCCTGGAGTCCGCTTGGCGGCCGCTCTCACAAAGGCGCGAGCCCGGTCGAAGGCGTCGGAGGCGATGCCCAGCCACAGGTGCGACCAGAGGATGTGCGAGACGGGCACCATCGACTCGACCGAGACCTTGGGGAAGGGGGTGGGGAGCACCTGCTCGGGCATGAACTCGGCCCGCACGACGTAGCCGGGAGAGCACGTGCCGCGCATGCCCAGCGGGTCCCAGGTGCCGGTCTGCTCGAGCGTGGCCTGCTCACGTCGAGTCAGCACGACCACCTGGTCGCCAGGCTCGGCGTCCGGAGCGCGCCGCAGGGTGGTCAGCAGGTCATCGGCGTGCGCGCCGTAGCTGACGGTCGGCGCCTGCTTCTCGAAGCTGCAGCCGCCATCCTCGCCCGGCGTCACGGCGGCGATCGATCGACCCATGTCTCCGCCGGTGCCGACCTCGGAGGTCACGGAGGCGATCAGGCGCTGCTGCTCTGCCACCGATCGCAGATAGGCCTCGAACCACGGGGCGTCCTCCAGATGGCGAGCGATCGTCACCACCTGGATCTGGTGCATCGCGAAGACCATCGCGCTCGCGCCGCAGCGGCGGCCGAGCTCCCGGCAGGCCGCGGCGAGTGCCGCGAAGGAGACTCCCCCACCGCCGAGCTCCGACGGTATGAACGCCGACATGAGGCGCTCGTCGCGGAGCGCCATCACCGTCTCCGCCGGGAACCGCGCGTTGCGATCGACGTCCTCGGCGTGGGCGGCGGCCACCTCCTCGGCGATCTGGCGCACCGAGGCCAGGAACGTCGCGTCGCGATCGACGGCGACGCTCACGCCGCCGCGCCCACGTGCAGCTCTTCGAGCGACATGGCGATCGAGGCGATCGACTCGAACACGCTGCGAGTGAGCATGCGGTCGGGAAACTCGACGTCGAAGTGGTCCTCGAGCGCGAGCATCACGTTGACGCTCGCGTGTGAGGTCATGCCGGCCTGGTACAGATCGGACTCGACGGCAAGCCTGTCGACGTCCATGGGAAGGCGTGCGTGATCGCGCAGGATGCTGCGAATCTCCTCATTCATGTCCCCCTTATCGGCCGCCGCCGCCGGTTACTGAAGCGCGCCGGCGGCAATCACGACGGCTGACGCGAATCCGGCTTCGTGCGTGAGGCTCAGGGACAGCTCGGAGATGCCGGCGTCGGCCGCCAGCCTGGCCGCCGTCCCGCTGAGCTCAAGCTCGACCCATCCGCCGGGCCGGCGAAGCACCTCGATCTCGGGCCAGGGGACTCCGACCTCTCCGGGTCGCAGGACCTTCAGCGCCGCCTCCTTTGCCGCGAAGCGCGCGGCCAGCCGCTCGGGGTCCGGTCCGGCCGGTGTCGTGCAGTCGCGGACCTCGCGCTCTGTGTAGATGCGGGCGAGGTAGTGCTCGCCGTGGACGGCGACGGACTCGCGCACCGCATCGACCGACACCAAGTCGATTCCGATGCGCAGGGCCATCGTGTGCATTCTCTCAGAGTGCATCGCGACCGATCGGCGAGAGCTACGCTTGCGAGGTGCCGCTGAAGAGCCGCAACCGCGGGCGCAGGGACGCGCAGGACGGGCGGCGACTCGACGCGCAGGCGGCGATGCGGGCGAACGGCGCGGTGTGGGCTGGAGCTGATCTCGTCGAGTTCTACGCCGGTGATCGGCTTCGGCCGGTCGAGGCGATCCTGCTGCGCCGCTACCGCGACGACCTCGCCGGCCGGGTGCTCGAGCTCGGGTGCGGCGCCGGCCGTCTGACGGGCCACCTGTGCGGGCTCGCGGAGCACGTTCACGGCGTGGACCTCTCGCCGGCGATGGTCGCCCACTGCCGGCGCGCCTTCCCGGGTGCGAGCTTCAGCGAGGGCGACCTCTGCGACCTGTCCGCTTTCACCGACGGCTCCTTCGACGCGGTCCTCGCCCCCTACAACGTGCTGGACGTGCTCTGCGACGCCGACCGGCGGGCGGTGCTCGACGAGATTCGCCGCCTGCTCGTGAGCGGCGGACTGCTGATCTTCTCGACGCACAACCGCGCCCACGCCGCACACCTCAGCCGCCGCCTGCGGCTGTATCTGGGCAGCCCCCGACGGCCCGCGGCGAGCGTGAGGACGCTGCGGCTGCGGCTGCGCAACCACCGGCGACTGCACGAGCTCGAGCGCTCGGAGCCGGGCTACTCGCTCGTCAACGACGAGGCGCACGATTTCTCGCTGCTGCACTACTACATCGGCAGGGATGCCCAGGAGCGCCAGCTCTCCGAGCACGGCTTCGAGCTGCTCGAGTGCCGTGACCTCGACGCGCGCGTGGTCCCGCAGCGCGCGGCGGCGACGCGGTGCTCAGAGCTCCACTACGCCGCCCGCCCCACCTGACCGGGCGAGCCGTCGGGCGCCGCAGGTAGCCAGAGCTGCGACCGCGCTCAGTGCGGCGAGTACGTCGCGTACAGGGAGGCCTGCTCGGCGTCTGTGCTGACCGCGCCGAACGGGTTGCTCGGTCCGGAGGTGTAGGTATTCGCGTTGTAGTCACGGCTGCCGGTGACCTTGTCGTAGCGGAAGCCGGTCACGCCGCTGGTCGTGCCCGAGATCACGCCGATCCAGTAGTTGCCGGCGGCGAGCACCGGCGGCGTCGAGAACGTCAGTTCATACCAGCCGGCGGCGTTCGTGGATTTGAAGGTCAGCTGGTTGCTCGTGGCGAGCAGCGCCGCGGGTTTCCCACCCGAGTCGGCGTAGATGATGCCCTTCAGCACCTGCTGCCCGGAGGTTTTCGTTGGCGTGAGGTACATCGTCAGCTTGCTCACCGAAGCCGAGATCCCGAGCGCGTAGCGGTTCACCCGCTTCCGGTTCGCCGTGAACGTGTCGGCGAAGGCTCCGACGGTCGTCTTGCCGAAGGTGAAGGTGCCCTGCTGGACTTCGGCGGTCTGGCCGCTGGTCGCCGGTTCGGAAGGCCCGACGGCGTTCCGCGCCGTGACGGTGACGCGGATCGTCGATGCGAGGTCGGCGCTGCCGAGCGCGTAGGTGGATTTGGTCGCTTCGGAGATTGCGGCGCAGTTGGCCCCGGCTTTGTCGCAGCGCTGCCACTGGTATTCGAAGCTCGTCGGGTTTTCGCTCCACGCCCCGGTGCTCGCTGTCAGTGTCTGGCCGGTGCTCGGGGTCCCGCTGACCGTCGGCGGCGCGGTGTTCGCGGGCACGAGTCCCGACGTGACTTCGGCTGTCTGGCCGCTCGTCGCGGGACTCGATTTGCCGGCGCTGTTGGCGGCGGTGACCGTGACGCGGATCGTCGAGCCGAGGTCGGCGCTGACGAGCCCGTAGGTCTGTTTCGTGGCTTCGGCGATCGGTTTGCAGTTGGCTCCGGCTATGTCGCAGCGCTGCCACTGGTAGGCGTAGCCGGTGGGGCTTTCGGTCCAGGAGCCGTTGCCGGCGGTGAGCGTCTGCCCGGTCTTCGCGGTGCCGGTGATCGTCGGCAACGCTGTGTTCGCCGGGGCGGACGCGTTGATGACTTCGGCGGTTTGGTTGGAGCTCGCGGGTGCGGATGGGCCGGCGGAGTTGGTCGCGGTGACGGCGACGCGGAGGGTCGATTCGACGTCCGCCTGTGCCACCAGGTAGGTCTGTTTGGTCGCTTCGGAGATGGCGGCGCAGTTGGCTCCGGCTTTGTCGCAGCGCTGCCACTGGTAGGCGTAGCCGGTGGGGCTTTCCGTCCAGGTGCCGTTGCCTGCGGTGAGCGTTTGCCCCGTCTTTGCGGTGCCGGTGATCGTCGGCAGCGCGGT
The DNA here is from genome assembly GCA_035948815.1 of Solirubrobacteraceae bacterium. Taxonomy (GTDB): domain Bacteria; phylum Actinomycetota; class Thermoleophilia; order Solirubrobacterales; family Solirubrobacteraceae; genus Palsa-744. The sequence continues at coordinate 8,250 of DASZIU010000170.1, forward strand.
GTTGATCGGGACCGACGCGTTGATCACTTCGGCCGTCTGGTTCGAGCTTGCTGGAGTGGATGGGCCGGCGGCGTTCGAGGCGGTGACGGCGACGCGCAGGGTCGACCCGACGTCCGCCTGTACGACCCCGTAGGTCTGTTTGGTGGCTTCTGAGATCGGGGCGCAGTTGGCTCCGGCTTTGTCGCAGCGCTGCCACTGATAGGCGTAGCCGGTCGGGCTTTCGGTCCACGTGCCGTTGCCTGCGGTCAGCGTCTGGCCGGTCTTCGCCGTCCCGGTGATCGTCGGCAGGGCCGTGTTGACCGGAACGGGGCCGACCGTGACTTCTGCGGTCTGCGCCGAGCTCGCGGGCGTCGACGGGCCGGCGGAGTTCGTCGCCGTGACGGCGACGCGGATCGTCGATTCGACGTCTGCCTGTACGACCCCGTAGGTCTGTTTGGTGGCTTCTGAGATCGGTTTGCAGTTGGCTCCGGTTTTGTCGCAGCGCTGCCACTGGTAGGCGTAGCCGGTCGGGCTTTCGGTCCAGGAGCCGTTGCCGGCGGTCAGCGTCTGCCCGGTCTTGGCTGTGCCGCTGA
>DASZIU010000171.1:0-37495 GCA_035948815.1 Solirubrobacteraceae bacterium
ATGACGAGCGCCGGCCGGTCGGCCGCGCGTGGGCTGGTCGGCGCGCGGGCTGCGGGGGCAGGACGGCTAGGCGCTGTCGCGCCGTGCGTGGACCCAGGAGCCGTCCGCGAATCTGTGAGAGCGCGCCAGGCGGACGGGGCCGCGATCCCACGGCTGCGCACGCGCGCACTCGCGATCGCGCCGCCACGGCGGCTCAGCGCCGGCAGCAGGCGTCAGCGGTGCCTCGCGGCCCGCGAGCGCCGCTCGGGCATCGCCGAGCCGGCCTGCGAGCGACTCCCCGCCCCCGACGAACGCCGGGCCGACTCCATCGCTGAGGAGCTCGTTGACGATCGCGATCCCGCGCGCGTACACCGGACCCCCGCTCCTGAGAGCGATGGCCAGTTCCCGCAGCGCGCCTGTGTTGGCTGTGACGTGGGCGGTCGTGCGCAGCACGCCGTGACGCCCGGAGGGTCGTCCTGCGAGGTCGAGGAGGCGTTCGATGCCTTCCGCGCTGGCGGCGCGTGACCGCGGGTCGGTCAGGAGGGCCGCACGCGCCGCGAGCCGGGGTGAGCCGAGCGGATCATCCCCGGCGGCAAGCGCCCGGTCGAGAGAGCCGCCCAGCGTCCGCGCGAGCAGGCGGGCGAGCCGGCCCGGTCGTAGGGCGCGCGCTTCGGCCGATGGCTCCGGGGCGACTCCGGAGAGAGCGAGGAGATCGTTCGCTAGCATGTTCGACACCTCCGTAACTGGATAGCCGGTTTCGCGTAACCTACCACAGCGCTACAGCGGTTTCAATGCCCAAAGCCTCACCTGCCCCGCACGGACTGGATCTCGTGATCGACTTCGTGAACACGCTCGACCTCGACGAGGGCGAGGATCAGCTCAGTGCGCCCGAGGGAGTGTCGAGCTGGCTTGCCGGCCGCGGGCTGCTCGACCCCGGGTTGCGGACCAGCGAGGCCGAGCGCGCGCAGGCGATCGTCTTGCGCGAAGCTCTCCGCAGCCTCATGCTCACCAACAACGGCGCCGCCGACTCCGCCGACGCCGCAGAGGAGCTCGAGCGGACCGCCCGCAGCGGCGAGCTTGGCGTCCATTTCGGCTCGGGCGGCCAGGTGAGCCTCGATCCTCGCGCCGCGGGCCTTGCCGGCGCGCTGGCGCGCCTGCTCGTGCCGGTCGCCGAGGCGGTCGGCGACGGCTCATGGCAGCGCGTCAAGGCCTGTCGCGCACACGACTGTCAATGGGCCTTCTACGATCGCTCGCGAAACCGCTCGGGGGTCTGGTGCGAGATGGCCGTCTGCGGCAACCGGACGAAGGTGCGCGCGTATCGCGAACGGGGGCCACGCTCGCGTGCTTGACGAGCGAGCCGGCTCGGCCCACGGTCCGTCAGCGCCCCCTCTTGGGGTAGGAGAGCACGGCCTTGAGGCGGCGGTGGGCGTGTGTCAGGCCGCGCACGGTCATGGGCGCGAGGGCGTCGAGGTGGGTGGCCGCCGCGATGAACACCTGGGCGGTGGTGAGCGCGTCGCCAAGCGCGTCGTGGCGGGAGTGCGAGGGCAGGCCGAGCGTGCTCGCCAGCTCCTCGAGCGAGGGTTCGGCCGGCGCGAAGCCGTCCCGCTCGGCGAGCCATAGGCGTCCGACGACGCTCGTGTCGGCGGTCGGGCGGCGGAGGCGCACGCCCATCTCGCGCAGCGCTCTTCCCAGGAAGGCACGCTCGATCCGGGCGACGTGACAGACGAGCGTGCGGCCCGCCATCGCCTCGAGCAGCGGCTCGAGCGCGTCTTTCAGGGGTGGCGCGTCGCGCAGATCGGCATCCCGAATCCCGTGGACACGGACCGAGGAGTCGCTCAGCGGCCTGGATGGCCGGACGAGCCCAGATCTCGCGAGCGCGAGTTGAACGCGCCCACCCTCGATCGGCAGCGCGGCGAATGAGACGATCTCGTGCCGGCGCGGGTCCAGCCCGCTCAGCTCGAGGTCGACGACGCACCAGGGAGCAGAATGCCATGGGGCCGAAAGGGCCGGGTGCGGCGTCGCGGCGTAGGCCGCAGCCGCCGGGGTCGGCTCGCGCCTGACCGGGATCCTCACCGCAGGCCGAGGGAGAGTTCGGATGCGACTCGCTTCTGGACCGAGGCGATCGCCCGAAACGCCTCCTTGAGGTTGCTCCGCGTCAGCCCGCTGAGCGTTGCCGGATCGACGTAGTCGTCCGGCGCAATGCCGGCGCGCAGACGGTCCATCTGATGCTCGAGTCGCAGCTCGCCGATCAGGTCGAGCGCGTCCTCGAGCGTCCGTGCGTCCGAAGGGATCAGCGTGCCGGCCTCGGCCGCGGCGTGAAGCCGTTCGCGCGTCGAGGCCGAGGTCACGCCCGCGGCCATGCCCGCCCAGCGAGCCAGGTCCACGATCGGCAGCACGCCCCCGTGCTTCAGGTCCAGCCGACCGCGGTGCTCGCCGGAGTGCTCGACGACGAGGCCGCGGAGAAAGCCCGTCGGCGGCCGGTAGGAGAGGGCGAAGCGCCCAAGCAGGCGCAACAGGGTCTCGTTGCGCGGCGCATCGCGGAACGTGTCGGCGACCGGCGTCCCCATGTGGACGCCCCAGACGGGGCGACTGTCGACGAACACCGACACGAGGATCAGGGCCTGCTCCTGGGTGGGCCGCTCGAGCCAGCTGCGAGCCGCCCGGCGCCAGGAGTCAAGCGAACGGACGACGAGGCCGTTGGCGGCGGTAACCCCGTGCGGGTCCCGGTGCAGGCCGCACGCCTCGAGTCCCGCCACGACGTCCGTGCCGATGCCGTGCAGCTCCACGCCGATCTCCTGATCGTCCCCTGCGCCGAACCAGACGAGCGCACTGTCGACGTCAGAGCCGGGCAGAGCCTCGCGGCGCGCCTGGCTGCCGAGCGCGAGCCAGGCGAACGACGGCGCCGTGCCACCGCGCGCGCGGACCGCCAGCTCGAGCAGCCTGCGCGTCAGCGCGTCGACGACGACCGTGTAGATCGCGGCGATGTTGGCCGCGTCCACGCGCGCGTCGTGCAGCGCGATCACCGTTGGCCGGAGCTCACGCGCCGCAGTCACGAGCTCGTCGACGCTCTGCGCGCGCCCGATCGACTGGCGCAGGTGAAACGACGAGCGCGTCTCGATCGCGACGAGGTCCGAGCTGCTCAGCACGCCGAGCAGCTCCCCGGTCGCGCCCACCACAGGGTAATGACGCAGGTCGCGATCGAGCATGTCGAGCAGTACCTCTCCGGCGAGACGATCCGGAAGTGCCGTGTATGCGGGGGCCGTCATTGCGGCCGACACGGGCGCGTCTCCAGTCATGCCCGCTCCGAGGACGCGCGTGCGCAGGTCGCGATCGGTGAGGATGCCGAAGGAGCCGTCGCCGAGAGCGATGACGGCTGCTCCCTGCGCCGCCTCCGTCATCATCCGCGCTGCGTCGCGGATCGACGTATCCGGCGGACATAGGACCGGCGCGCCGCGCAGGAGCGTCCCGACCGGAACGTTCGAGGAGTCCAGTGCAGAGCCGTGCGGCAACGCGCCGGCGGCCTCCGCCGGGATTTCCAGGAGCGAGCGTGTCACATAGCGGATGCCCTCAGGCCTGGAGAGCAGCTCGCGAGCGACGTCGGCGGGAATGCGGTAGCAGAGCGTGTCCTCGGCCGCGCGCGCCGCGAACCCGGTTGGCAGGCCCGAGAGCATCGATGCGTGGCCGAACAGCTCTCCGGGCTCCAGCCGGTCGAGGACGCGTTCGTTGAGCACGACCTCGACCGCGCCGCTTCGAACCACCCGGAGGTGCTCGACCGGCCCGGCCCCCTGCGAGAAGATCGTGCTGCCCGCGAGATCGAACTCGACTTCGGTGGCTGCGGCGATCCGCTCGAGGTCGGTCCGCTCGAGAGTGTCGAAGGGCACGTGCGCACCGAGAAAGTCGACGACGTCCGACAGAGCGGGAACGCTCTTCAGTTGCTGAACGGCGGCGCGGTCTGGCTCTGGCACCCCGCTCGCAGGTTAGTCACTGGCGCGCGCTGAGGGTCATGAGCGCGCGCGGAGAGCTCGATCGCGGTCCAGGTCACGCTCGCCCGCGCACGCGGGCGATGCGCTCATAGAAGGCCTCGAACAGCGACATGCTGCTCTCGCGCGCGGCGGGCAGAAGTCGCGTCGTCTCTTCGAGCAGCCTGGCCGCCTCGACGCCCTGGCGCTCGAGCTCGTCTCGGTACTGCGAGGTCCAGTCGCTCATGATCTCGATGTCGATCTCGGGATGGAACTGCACCCCGAGGCTGCGGCCCTGCGTGAACGCCTGCGGCCCGACGGGGCTTCGGGCCAGCTGGGCCGCCGCAGGCGGCCGGGAGAAGGTGTCGAAGTGCCACTGCAGCCACGGCCCCGGCGGGATCAGCTCAGGGCTGTCGCTCTCGACCTCCAGCCAGCCGATCTCGGCTCGGGCACAGCGCCGGACCTCGCCGCCGAGGGCGCGTGCGAGAAGCTGTGCGCCGAAGCAGATGCCCAGCACGGGTACGTCGCCGGCGACGGCGTCGCCGAGCAGTTGGAGCTCGCGTGCGATCCACGGCACGTGTTCGTCAAGCGCCGAGCGCTCGGATCCAAGCGAGACGATCAGCTCGTACTCCTGCGGCGGACCGAGCTCGGCCCCCTCGTCGACCCGCACGAGCTCGACGTCGGCATCGTGGCCGTCGAGCCAGTCCTCGACGAGACCCGCCGGCGTCGCCCGCTCGTGCTCGAGCACGAGCACGCGTGGTCCGCTCACGATCCTCGCTCCCCGGCGCCGTCCTCCGCGCCGGCCCTCGACGGGGGATGCGGGCGGACGGGGAGCACGCGCACAGAATGGAGCGCGCGGCCTCGAGGGTCAAGTCAGCTCGGCGACAGCGAGAGCACGAGCGCGCGCGCGGGCTGACGACCGGCCTCATATACATGCGGCACGTCAACGGGAAAGGACACGTAGTCGCCGGGCGCGAGCTCGCTGATCCGCTCGACCGGACCCGCGATCAGCCTGCCCTGCAGCACGTAGACGTGGGCGCGCGAGCCGCCGCCCCTGGCGCCGACCTCGCGTGTCTCGCGGGCGGCCAGGATGATCTCGGCGAGCTCGAGATTTCCACCGGCTCCGATCGCGTCGAGCAGCCGCTGGGGGACGCCGTCGCGGAGCTCGAACCGCCCCTGGGAGGCGCGCACGATCCGCAGCTCGGCGAGCGGAGCCTCTTCGAGCAGCTCCACGAGCGAGACGCGGAGCGCAGCGCTCAGGCTCGCGAGGGTCTCGACCGTCGGGTTCGCCTGCCCGTTCTCGATGCCCGACAGCGTGGCCTTGCTCATGCCGGTCGCGCGCGCGAGCTCGGACAGCGAGAGGTGCCTGGCGATCCTGAGCCGGCGCAGGTTCGCCGCGAGGGCGTCTCGCACGCCTCGATTGCTTTCGGCCGCTATCATATAGAACGTATCGTTCACTTTAGCGAACGGAGCCGTCACGTCTCATGCCTCGCGTCAGCTTCTACTTCGATCTCGGATCCCCGTACGCCTACCTCACGGCCGAGCGGCTGACCACGGTCCTTCCCGAGCCGATCGCGTGGCAGCCCGTGCTGCTCGGCGCCATCTTCAGCCTGACGGGCCGCAGCTCATGGGCGCTCGGCGACCATCGCCGCCGTCAGGCCGGAATGGCCGAGATCGAGCGCCGGACGCGCAGCTACGGCCTGCCGCCCGTTCGCTGGCCGGACCCGTGGCCGACGAACTACCTCTTCGCGATGCGCGCAGCCACCTATGCGTTCACGGTCGGGCGCGGCCGGGAGTTCGTGCTGCAGGCCTTCCGCGACGCATTCCAGCGCGGGGCCGAGCTGAGCGACGTGAGCAACGTGCTGCGTGCCGCCGAGGCAGCGGGGCTTCAGCCCGAGCTCGTAGGCGCCGGCGCGGAGGATCCCGAGGTCAAGGCCCAGCTTCGCGCCGCCACCGACGCGGCGCACGAGCTCGGCCTGATCGGCGTCCCCACGATCGCGATCGACGACGAGCTGTTCTGGGGCGACGACCGCCTCGAGGACGCCGCGGCCCATCTGGCGATCGTCACCATGTCCTAGGCTCACGAGCTCGCCGACAGGCTCCTCTGCCGGCTCGCCGGTGGCATTACAGTGCGACCGAGAATGGTCGACTGGGGCACAGGCCAGTACGAGCGCACCGCTTCGGAGCTCGAGCCTGTCGCCGAGCATGTGGCGTCGCTCGCTGGACTCGAGCGTGGCGAGCGGGTGCTCGACGTGGCCTGTGGAACTGGCAACGCAGCGCTCGCGGCCGCGCGCCGCGGGGCGACCGTCACGGGCCTCGACGCGTCCGCGCGTCTGCTCGAAGTCGCGCGTGATCGCGCCGCGGCCGAGCAGGCCGACGCGTCGTTCCTCCTCGGCGACATGCAGGCCCTCCCCTTCGAGGACGGGACGTTCGATCTCGCTCTCTCGATCTTCGGCGTGATCTTCGCCGAGGACGCGTCGGCCGCGCTCGCCGAGATGCTCCGCGTCCTGCGCCCGGACGGGCGAGCGCTTATCACCGCCTGGGTGCCCGTCGGGGCGATCCACGCGATGGTCGGGGCATTCGGCGAGGCAATGGCCGCGGTGAGCGGCCCCACGCCGGCCCGCTTCGATTGGCAGGACCCGCGCGCGGTCACCGAGCTCGCGTCCGCTCATGGTGCGGCCGCGCGCTTCCAGGACGGCGGGCTGACGATCACAGCCGCGTCACCCGACGCCTACCTGACCTCCAAGGAGCACCACAACCCTCTGAGCCTCGCCGGGCGACCGGTGCTCGAGCGGGCCGGGACCTACGCCATCGCGAGAGGCCGCGCTCTTCAGGCGCTGCAAGAGGGCAACGAGGATCCCGATGGCTTTCGCGTGCAAACCTCCTATCGGGTGATCGAGATGCGCAGGCGACCCGTGCCGAGCTGAGGGGCGCGGTGCGAGCGATCGACGAGCAGACGGTCCTGATCACCGGCGCGACGGACGGCCTCGGCCGTGCGCTCGCGACGGAGCTGGCCGGGAGCGGCGCGAGCGTGCTGGTCCACGCGCGCGATCAGGCTCGGGGCGCCGAGGCGCTCGCCGCGATGCGGGCGGCCACCGGCAACGACAGGCTGCGGCTGGTGACCGGTGACCTCGCCTCCCTCGAACAGGTTCGCTCGCTGGCCGAGCAGCTGGGTGAGCTCGAACGCCTCGACGCGCTGGTCAACAACGCGGGCATCGGAACGACGCTTCCTGGCGGCGGCCGGCGGATGGAGAGCGAGGATGGATACGAGCTTCGCTTCGCCGTCAACTACCTGGCCGGGTACATGCTCACGAGATTGCTGCTGCCCCTGCTCGAGCGTTCGGCGCCCGCGCGGATCGTCAACGTCAGCTCGGCGGGACAGGCGCCGATCGATTTCGACGACGTGATGCTCGAGCGCCGGTACAGCGGCGTCCAGGCCTACTGCCAGAGCAAGCTCGCTCAGATCATGTTCACGTTCGACCTCGCCGAAGAGCTGCGTGACCGGGGTGTCACGGCCACCAGCCTGCATCCCGCCACCTACATGCCCACCAAGATGGTGACCGACGCCGGCGTTGACCCGATCAGCTCGCTCGAGGAGGGTATGCGCGCGACATTGGCGCTGGTGGCAGACCCCGAGCTCGAGGGCGTGACCGGGCGCTACTTCAACGGGCTCAGAGAGGCCACCCCGCACCCCCAGGCGACCGACATGCAAGCGCGCCGGAGGTTGCGGGAGCTGAGCGACCGACTGTGCGGGTTCCCGAGCGCCTGACGACGCCTCAGCGGCTCTGGCTGAGTCGCTCGCCGCGGTGCCAGCCGCCGCATGCGTGCAGTGAGCGCCCGGAGCGCGCCGCGTGCAGCCTTCGGCCACGGCGCCCGAAGAACCACCATCCGACGACGATCCAGAGCATCCACCCGGCGAGCACGCCGGTGACGATGAAGACGAGCAGGATCGCGACCAGCGTGATGGCCAGCGCTATCGGGATCGCCACCACGGGCCGCAGCAGCGTCGGCGCTCGCCGAGGCGACGGCAGCCCCAGGCTGCGTCCCGGGAGGTCGGCGATCAGCGCGTTCAACTGCCCGTAGGTGCGGGCACTCAGCGCCGCTTCCAGGCGCTGCTCGAGCTCCTCGGTGAGGATCCTTCCCTCGGCCGCCGCCCGCCTCAGACGGTCAGCGACGTGCTCGCGATCCGCGTCCGATGCTCTGACTGCTGCGCGGCTTGCCATCTCGCTCCAACGCCTCGCTTGCGGTGGTCCTGTCGAGAGAGTAGCGCAGGGACGCGGAGAACGGGGAGGGCTCTGGCGATCCGCCCGCTCAGGCCCCCGTCCGGTCGCGGCGCGACGATCGCCGGCCGGCATCCGTCGTGGTCTCGCGCGCTCCGGGCCCCGGCTCGGGCGTGACGTTGTGCGAGCTGATCTGCTTCCCGCAGCGAGCGCAGGTCAGCTCGGCGTCGGCGATCTCGCCGCACTCGTGGTGGCGCAGCACGAGCGGTGGACCCTCGGGACCGGCTAGGTGCTTGTCACCCCAGCGCATCAGCAGCACGGCAGCCGGGAACAGGTCACGGCCGGCTTCGGTCAGGCGGTACTCGTAGCGGTCGGGGTCCTTGGCGTAGAGGACGCGCTCGAAGAGGCCGGAGTCGACCATCGAGCGAAGGCGCGCCGACAGCGTCGGGCGCGGGATCCCGAGGTTGCGCGCGAGCTGTCCGTAGCGGCGAACGCCGAACAGCGCTTCGCGCAGGATCATCAGCGTCCAGTGGTCGCCGATCAGGCCGAGCGCGCGGCCGACCGAGTCCGCTTCGAATCGGTGCTCGAGGTCGGCGGGCGGTCTGGGGGCGATCACTGTTCGGCGCCCGCCCGTGGGACGAGGTCCCAGAAGCGACGGTCCACATGCACGGCGGGAGGTGCTTCGCGGCGCAGCTGGGCGTCCTCTACGCTGGCGATCAGGATCGTGTGGTCGCCGCCCTCGGCCAGCTCCACGGTGCGACAGTGCAGGCTCACGGGAGCGTCGTCGAGCATCGGCAGGCCGTCGTCGGCGAGGCCGAACCCGCTCGCCTCGAACTTGTCGGTGCCTCGCGTCGCGAAGCGCGCCGCGAGCTCCTCGTGCTGGGGTCCGAGGACGTTGACGCGGAACGCCGGAGCGTCGATGAACGCGGCATGGCACTGGGCATCCCGCGCGAGGCATACGAGGATCAGCGGCGGATCTATCGACACGGAGCACAGCGAGCTGGCGGTGAAGCCCCACCAGCGCCCCTCCTCGTCGCGGGTGGTCACGATCGTGACGCCGGTCGCGAAGCGAGAGAGGGCGTCCCGATACTCCTCCGCGGTGATCATGCGACGGCCTCCCGAGTGAGCGCCCGAAGGACGCGGCGGCCCCCTGGGTCTTCGGCGGTAGACGGCACGATACCCACGTTATCGGCACCCGCGTCGTGGTATTCGAGCATCCGCGCGCCGATCTCCTCGGCGCTTCCGACGGCCGCGACCTGCGCCGCGAGCTCACGGGGGACCGCGGCGTGGAGCTCGGCGCGCGGAGCTCCCGAGCGGGCGCGCTCGACCAGGCTGCCGAAGCCGAGCTGCGCGAACAGCTCCCCATATCCGGGCGCGCCGAGGTAGATGGCGAGCTGGCCCGCGAGCTGGGCATGAGCGAGCTCGCCGGGGTCCAGCGCCGCGGCCACCCAGACCGCGAGCCGCGGCGCCGGGCGGCCAGCCGCGGCTGCCTGCTCGTCGATGCTCGCCCGGACCGCCGCGACATGCTCGGGCGTGACCAGGTTGAGGACCACCTCGTCGGCGTGCACGGCGGCGACCCGCGTCATCGCCGGCCCGAACGCCGCAACGGAGATCGAGCTCGCCGGCTGTGGGCGGCGCAGCTTGAAGCCGCGGGCGCGGACGTGCTCTCCGTCGAAGTCGGCGCGCTGGCCGTCGAGGATCGAGCGAACGGCACTCACCGTCTCGCGCATTCGCGGGGCCAGCGCGGCCCACGGCCGATCGTGCCAGCCGGAGACGATCGCGGGGCTGGAGGCGCCGAGCGCCAGATCCACCGCGCACCCGGTCAGGGTGGCGACCGAGGCGACGCCGAGCGCGATCGCGGCCGGACTGCGCACGCCGACCGCGAGCGGCCCGATCTTCAGCGTCGCAGGACCCGCCCGCAGCCCGATCGCCGTGGCCAGCGCGAACGCGTCGAACGAGGCCATCTCTCCGACCCACACCGTGCTGATTCCCGCAGACGTCGCAGCCACGGCTATCTCGACCGCCTCCTCGTCGGGACGGTCGAGCCAGAACGGCATCACGACGTCGTGCTCGCCCCTCACAACCCCTCGGTCTCTGTCGGCTGACCGAGCAGCAGCCGGCCCGTCAGCTCCCAGGTCGTGGGGTTGACCTGAAAGTGCGCCGTGGCCGTCTGCGCATCGCGGAAGCGCCGCTGGAGCGGCGAGTCGGCGTAGATCGCGGAGCCGCCGCCGAGGTCATACATGTTCCTCGCCACGTCCGCCGAGGTGCGCACGGCGTGCGTCGCGGCCAGCCGCAGGCCAGTCCGCAGCTCCACCGAAACGGGCCCGCTCGCCTGGGCCGCTGCCCAGGCCTCCTCGATCGCCTGGTAGTAGAAGGCTCGCGCTGCACGCAGCGCGGCCTCGGCCTCCGCTACCACCGTCCAGGTCGCCGAACGCTGGGCGAGCGTGCGACTCGACCCCATACCGACCTTGCCGACGGCCAGCTCAGTCAGGTCTTCGATCGCCCCCCGCGCGTTGCCGAGGGCGGCCGCTGCGATCGACAGCGCGAAGAAGGCGAAGATCGGGAAGCGGTAGAGCGCGGCGCCTGAGCTGGGCTGGTCGAGCAGCCACAGCGATCGGTGCTCGGGAACGAAGACCTCGTCGGCGACGGCGTCGTGACTCCCGGTTCCTCGAAGCCCGGACGTGTGCCAGGTGTCGAGGATCTCGAGCTCGCTGACGCGCATCCCCAGGGTGCGGGGGCTCGGAGGGCCCTCGCCCTCGTCGACCAGGGCCCCGCCGAAGAGGTGGTCGGAATGGGTGACGCCGCTGCAGAAGGCCCAGCGGCCGGAGACCCTGTAGCCACCGTCCACGCGCCGCGCACGGCCGCGTGGCGCCCAGATGCCGGCGGCCACGCGATCGGCATCGCCGAACACCTCGTCCAGCCCCTGCGCCGGCAGCCATCCCGCGAGCAGGCTGCTCGTCGCGGCGATCGAGACGCACCAGCCCGCCGAGGCATCCCCGCGAGCGATCGTCTCGGCGCACCTCAGCGTCACCCCCGGCGCGGCCTCGGGCGCACCGACCGTGAGCGGTGCCCCGGCGCGCAGCAGGCCTGACGCGCGCAGCGCGACCAGCAGCTCCTCGGGGAGACGCCTCTGCGCCTCGATCGCCGACGCGTGCTCGCGCGCGAGCGCTGACAGCTCCTCGGCCGAACGATCGAGCTCCTCGCTCGAGCGGACGGTGCCCTCTGCGGCCAGCTCGGGCATCGAGACCTCCGGTTCAGTAGCGTTACTGGTTCAGTATGCTTACCAGGGCTGAGTGCCGCTGTCAAGCGCCGGCCCAGGACCCGCTGAGCGCCGCCTCGCGCGTCACCCTCCGCTTTCCCCAGCGGCTGTGATCCGCGTAGCGCATCAGCGTGGGGAAGTAGTCGGCGAGCGCGGAGGGCCCGATGCCCTTGCCGGCGAGCGCCGCGCGGGCCCGTGAGTCGTCGAAAGACGTGTGAACGTCGAAGTAGGGAAGGAACGCCCGGGCCTCGTCCGGAACCTCTGCGCGCTGATCGACCCTCGGCGGCTCGCGGCCGAGCCAACGGCAGGCGAGACCGATCAGCTCGCCGTTCGTGAGCGCGTGCTCCCCGGCGACGAGATGCAGGCGGCCGCTGACGGCGCCGCCACGATCCAGAAGGTGCACGAGCGACTCCGCGACGTAGTCGACCGGGACGACGTCGACGAGCCCCGCGGGATCGACTGGAACCTCGCGGATCAGGCCCCGGGCGAACGCTCGCAGCGGCCAGTAGATGACGTTGAAAGATGGAGTCCAGCCGCTCGTTCGATCGCCGACGACGATGCTGGGCCGAGCGACAACGATCGGGAGCTCGCGAGCCCGGGCGGCGACGATTCGCTCGGCTTCGAACTTCGAGCGCTCGTAGGTGTTGCGGAACTCCTGCTGCGCTTCGAGGTCGTCCTCGCCGAAGCTGCCCCGCGTGCGCCCCGCCACGTAAGCGGTCGAGACGTGGATGAGGCGCTCGAGCCGCGGCATCTCCGCGGCGAGATCGAGGATGCGGGCGGTGCCGGCGGCGTTGATGTTCATCGCCTCCTCGAGCGGCAGGTCGAAGGCAATCGAGGCGGCGCAGTGGATCACGGCATCGACGCTCCCCAACAGGCGCCGGTCGGCGCGCCGCAGCCCGAGCTTCTCGCTAGCCACGTCTCCCGGAACGGCGATCACTCGCGACGCGCGGTCGCCCGGTTCCTCATACAGCAGCCGCAGAACATCCTCGATGCGCGCACGCGCGCGCTCGTGGTCGGCCGCCCGCACGAGCGCGACGACCTCCGTGTCCTCGCGTTCGATCAGCCGCGCGAGGACCTCCATGCCGACGAACCCGGTGGCACCCGTCAGCAGGACCCTCATCGCACGGGCGCTCCCATCGCGTGGTAGCCGCCGTCGACATGCAGGATCTCACCCGTTATCCCCCGGGAGAGCGGCGAGAGCAGAAAGCAGGCCGCCGCGGCGACCGGCCCGGGATCCTCGACGTCCCAACCGAGCGGCGCACAGGCCTGCCAGCTGTCCGCGAGCAGGCCGAAGCCCGGGATGCCTCCCGCGGCGAGCGTCTTGATCGGGCCAGCCGACACCAGGTTGACGCGGACGCCGGCGCCCCCAAGATCGCGCGCCAGGTAGCGCGCGACGCTCTCCAGGGCCGCCTTGGCGACGCCCATCCAGTCATAGACCGGCCACGCGACGCTCCCGTCGAAGTCGAGGGCGACGACGCTGCCGCCGTCGGGGGCAGCCTCGAGCAGCGGCAGCAGGGCGGCCGTCAGCGCCTTCAACGAGTAGGCGCTCGTCTGGAACGCCGCCTGGGCGCTCTCGAGCGGAGTGCCCATGAACCCGCCGCCGAGCGCGTCGGGGGGAGCGAACGCGATCGCGTGGAGCACGCCGTCAAGGGCGGGCCAGCGCCCGGCGAGCGACTCGGCCAGCGCTGCCAGGTCCTCGGGGCTGTTCACGTCGAGCTCGAGGATCTCCACGTCGCCCGGCAGCTTGGAGGCGGCTCGCTCGGTCAGGCGCCGCGCACGGCCGAAACCGGTGAGGACCACCTCGGCCCCGGCCTCCTGCGCCTGGCGCGCGACCTCGAAGGCGATCGATTCGCGCGTTACGACGCCCGTCACGAGCAGTCGCCGGCCCTCTAGCATCGCGCTGCCTCCGCGGCGACCGTGTCGCGCCGCCACACGACATCGACCTCGGCGCGAGCACACAGCTCGCCACGCTGGTTGACGATCTCCCAGCGACAGCTCACGAGCCCGGCGTCCTCGCTGATCGCCCGCAGCCCCAGCACGCTGCCGCGAACATGAACCGCGTCGCCAAGGCGCACCGGGCGCTTGAACACGACCTCGCCGAGCCGCCGCAGGGCGAGCACGCGGTCGGGATCAAGCGGCGCGAGGCCGACGGCGTAGCTGAGGACCAGCATCCCGTGCGCGATCCGCTCGCCGAACAGGCCGCCGGCCGCCCAGTCGGCGTCGGTGTGCTGGGGGTGCATGTCGCCGGTCAGGGCGGCGAAGGCCATCACGTCGTCCTCGGTGACGGTCCGCTGCAGCGTCGCGAACTCTTCGCCGACCTCGAGCTCGTCGAACCCCGCCGCCCACCTCACAGCGGGAGGTTCCTCGCCGGGCCGCGCTCGGGGTGATTCCCCTCGAGGCTCGCGAACGCGGCTTCGAGTCGCGCACGCGTGTCACTCGGCGCGATGATCTCGTCGACGAAGCCCTCCCCGCTCGCCGCTCCCGGGACCAGATGCTCCTCGGCATAGGAGTCGGCGAGAAGGTCCCTCGCGCGATCGGGGTCGCCGGCCGCCTCTATCTCGCGCCGGTGGATGATCTCGACGGCCTGGACCGCTCCCATGACTCCGAGGCGCGCGCTGGGCCAGGCGAACACGAAGTCGGCGCCCAGGTCCTTGCTGTTCATCGCGATGAAGGCGCCGCCGAACGCCTTGCGGAGCAGAACGGTGACACGCGGGACGCTCGCCTCCGCGAAGGCATGGACGAGCTTGGCGCCGTGGCGGATCACGCCGGCACGCTCCTGCCCGGTGCCGGGAAGGAAGCCCGGCGTGTCCACCAGCACGACGAGTGGCAGGCCGAACAGGTTGCACGTGCGCACGAACCGCGCGGCCTTCTGCGAGGCGTCGGTGTCGAGGACCCCGCCGAGGTGGCGCGGCTGGTTGGCCAGTATCCCGACCGCCCGCCCATCCAGACGGGCGAGCGCGCACACCACGTTCCGCGCATAGCGCGGCGAGAGCTCGAGCAGGCGCCCGCCGTCGACGAGCGCGCGCGCGACGTCCCGGATGTCGTAGACGCGCCGTTCCTCGCGTGGGATGTAGGCATCGGGCATGAACCCCGGAGCGTCGACCGCCGGCCAGCGCATGACGCGCTCGGCGGCGTTCTGAGGGAGGTAGTCGAGCAGGTCACGTGCCAGCAGCGCGCCGTCGACCTCGGTCGCGGCCGATAGATGGCAGACGCCGTTTCGCTCGTGCACCCTCGTTCCGCCGAGAGCGGCGGCGTCGACCTGCTCTCCGGTCACCTTCGCCACGACGCCCGGACCGGTCAGGAACATGCTCGCCCGCTGGCCGGCCATGATCACGAAGTCCGTGAGCGCCGGCGCGTAGCAGCCGCCGCCCGCCGATGGCCCGCAGATGATCGAGATCTGCGGCACCTCGCCTGAGAGGCGCACGTGCTGGCGGAAGATGCGGCCGTAGCCGGCGAGCGCGGCGAGCCCCTCCTGCATCCGCGCGCCGGCGGATTCGATGAAGCCGATCACCGGGACGCGGGCCCGGCCGGCGAGCTCGTGCAGCCGCACGACCGTGTCGGCGTGGCCCTCGCCGAGCGAGCCGCCTGCGAATGACCCGTCCTGGGCGAAGCAGAAGACCGCGCGTCCGTCCACGCGGCCCGAGCCCGCCAGCACACCGTCGCCGGCGCGCGCCCGCTCGCCCATCCGTCGGGAGCGCACGTCGGTCCGAAGGAGCTGAAGCGAGCCGGGGTCGCACAGGACCTCGAGTCGCTCGAGCGGCGCCAGCCGCTCGTCGGGCCGGCGGGCCAGAGCGAGGCTCATTGCGCCTCCAGGCAGAGGACGGCGTTGTGCCCGCCGAAGCCGAAGGAGTTCGAAAGCGCGACCGCCTTCCTGGCATCGCCGAGCGAAAGCGGCCTCGAGACCTGTGCGACGTAGTCGAGGTCGAGCTCGGGGTCGGGCTCTTCCAGGCCGAGCGTCGGAGGCGCGATCCCGTCGCGCAGCGCGAGCACCGTCGCGACTGCCTCGACGGCGCCGGCGGCGCCGAGCAGATGCCCGATCGCGGACTTGGTCGAGGAGATCGGGATCTCGTGCGCCCGCCGACCGAGCGCCGTCTTCAACGCGAGCGTCTCGGCGCGGTCGTTGAGCGGCGTCGAGGTCCCGTGGGCGTTGACGTAGTCGATCTGCGCGGGCTCGAGCTCGGCGTCGCGCAGCGCAGCCGTGATCGCCGCCGCCTGCCCGCTTCCCTCGGCGTCCGGGGCCGTCAGGTGGAACGCGTCGCACGTCGCGCCGTAGCCGCGGACCGTTGCGAGGACCCTGGCGCCGCGCCGCCGGGCGCGCTCACCGTCCTCGAGCACGAGCACGGCTGCCCCCTCGCCCATCACGAACCCGTCGCGGCGCACGTCGAACGGGCGCGACACGCCGCACTGCGACGTCGCGTCGAGCGCCGCGAAGGCCGCCTTCGCAAGCGGGGTCAAGGTCGCCTCCGAGCCGCCGGTGAGGACTGCGGAGGCGTCCCCGCACTGGATCGCCCGTGCCGCGCTGCCGATCGCGTTTGCCCCGGCCGCGCAGGCGGACACGATGCCGTAGACGGGGCCGCGAATGCCATGGCGCATCGCGAGCGAGGCGGAGCCGGCGTTTCCCATCATCAGCGGCACCGCAAGGGGCGACACCTGGCCCCCGCTCGCGAGCTGGGACTGGTTGCGCTCGATCGTCGAGAGGCCGCCGATCCCCGTTCCGAAGATGCAACCCATCTCCTCGGACGCGTACGGCGCTTCGTCTGCCCAGCCGGCGTCGTCGAGCGCCTCCTGGCAGGCCGCGATGGCGAGCTGGGTGAAGCGGTCGGCGCGGCGAGCCTCCTTGATCGACAGGAAGTCGGTCGCGTCGAAGTCGGTGCAGCCGGCCTCGCCGTCGCTCACGGCGCACACACCGGCGCTCCAGCGCTCGTGCAGCGTGTGGGCGCCGATCCCCAGGGGCGTCACCGCGCCGACGCCGGTGATCACGACCTCGCGCATCACGTGCGCGTGACGATCAGGTTGACGAGCTCGCCCATCGTCGCGATCCCTTTGACGTCGCTGGCGGTCAGCTCGACGCCGAATTCCTCCTCGATGATCTGCGCCATCTCGACGAGATCGAGTGAGTCGACGTCGAGCGCCTCGAAGGTGGCGTCGGGCGTTATCGCCTCGACGGGCGTGCCGAACTTGACGAGCGCTTCGCGCACGATCCCTTCGACCTGCTCGCTCGTGACCGTCGTTGACATGGGCTCTCCTTTGGTTGTGGTTAGGCGGCGAGTCCGCCGTCTACGAAGAGGGTGCTGGCGGTGACATAGCTCGCAGCGTCGCTGGCCAGGAAGCGCACGCACGCCGCGACCTCCTCCGGGCGCCCGGCGCGGCGAGCGGGCACGGCCTGCGCTGCTCCGTCGATCAGATCGCGCGTCATGTCCGTCTCGATGAACCCGGGGGCGACCGTGTTCACCGTGACGCCGCGCCGCGCCACCTCGACCGCGATCGTGTTGCTCATGCCGATCAGGCCGGCCTTGGCGGCGGCATAGTTGGACTGGCCGGGATTCGCTCGCGGCCCGACGATCGAGGCGATGCTTATGACGCGCCCGAAGCGGGCCCTGATCATGGCCCGCAGCGCAAGCCTCGTGAGCCGGAAGGCCGCCGTCAGGTTCGTGGAGATGACCGTGTCCCACTCGTCGTTGGAGAGCGAGAGAGCGAGGTTGTCCGCACGGACGCCGGCGTTGTTGACTAGGCACAGGACGGGCCCGATCGCTGCGGCGGTCTGCTCGAGCAGCTGCTCCGCGTGGGCCGGGTCCGTGATGTCGCCGGCGACCGTCACCGCGCGCCCGCCGGCGCGCTCGATCGCATCAACCGTGCGTTCGGCCGCCTCGCGATCGCTGCGGTAGTTGACCGCGACCGGCCAGCCCGCGTCGGCGAGCTCGCACGCGATCGCCGCGCCGATCCCGCGCGATCCGCCGGTGACCAGCGCGCACGCCGCCTCCGGCCTGCTCATGACGGGCCCCAGTCGAGCAGCGCGCTGGCCGACATGAATCCCGCGCCGACCGCACACAGCAGCACCCGGCTGCCGTCGAGCAGCCGGCCGTCCGCCCGCGCATGCTCGAGCGCAAGGGGAACGCTCGCGGCCGACGTGTTGCCGAACTCGGCGATGCAGTCGACGACCTTCTCCTGCGGCAGCTCCAGGCGCTCGGCGAGCGCGCGGGTGATGCGGGCGTTGGCCTGGTGAAAGACGAACAGGTCGATGTCGCGCAGCGGATCCAGGCCGGCACGCGCGCCCAGCGAGCGCACCGCCTGCTCCATCGTCCCGACGGCGACCTTGAACGTCTCGGGCCCCTCCATGTGGATGACGTCGCACTCGCCGTCGCAGGTGATCAGCTCTGCGCAGCCGCCGTCGGCACCGAGCTCGGTCTCCGACAGGCCGCCGCTCTCACCCGCGCTGAGGATGACCGCGCCCGCGCCGTCCCCGAAGATCGCCGCCGTGCGCCGGTCGCTGGGATCGAGGTGCCTCGAGAGCGTGTCGGCGCCCACCACGAGGACGTTGCGGGCACGTCCAGCCTCGACGAAGGCGCCCGCGATCGCCACAGCGGTCACGAACCCGCTGCAGGCGGCGCCCAGGTCGAATGCGCCGGCGTTCACGGCCCCGATCACGCTCGCTAGCTCGGGTGCGAGGTTCGGCAGGCGCCTTTCCTGGCTCGCGGTCGCGATGACCACGAGGTCGAGCTCCTCGGCATCGAGGCCCGCGTCCTCGAGCGTGGCGCGGGCGCTCGCGGCAGCCAGCTCGAGCAGCGTCATGCCGGGCGGCGCGTGGCGTCGCGAGCGGATCCCGGTCCGGCGCTCGATCCATGCCTCATCGACGCCCGTCGCCGCGGCGATCGCGGCGTTCTCGACGACCGCCTCGGGCACCGCGCAGCCGAGGCCGACGGCGTTGGCGCGCGGCCACCGGCGTCCTGCGACGGCCTCCGCCGCGAGCGGCTCAGGCAGCGACATAGAGCTCCTCTGCCTCGAGGACGTCGCGCGCGGGCAGGCTGCGCCGCACGAGCCGCGCGAGCACGACGTCGGGGCCGACGTCCACGAAGCGCGTGATCCCGGCACGGTCGAGGGCGATCACTGTCTCGCGCCAGCGGACTGGAGCGCAGAGTGCCTCGCTCAGCTGAGCCGGCAGGTCCTCGAACGGCTGTGCGCTGAGACCGGAGAGGACGGGAGCGGCGGGGTCGCGCGGGCTCACGCCTTCCACCGCGCGCCGGAAGGGCTCGACGGCGGGGCGCATCGCGGGCGAGTGAAACGCGCCGGTCACGTCGAGCGCGATCGCGCGCATACCCGACGCGCGCGCCGCATCGGCCACCGCGGCGAGCGCATCGCGCGGCCCGGAGAGAACCACCTGTCCGATCGCGTTGTCGTTGGCGAGGGTGACGCCGAAGCGCTCGGCCAGCTCGCGCGCCTGCTCGAGCTCGCCCTTCAGCAGCGCCAGCATGCCGCCGTCGTCGCGGTCGCCCGCGTCTGCCATCAGGCCCGCGCGCTGGACGACAAGACGCAGCCCGTCGGCCGCGCTCCAGACTCCCGCCGCGGTCAGCGCGGAGAGCTCCCCGAGCGAGTGCCCGGCGAACGCGCTGGCGCGAAACCCGCTCGCAGCGATCGCCCGCCATTGCGCGATGCTCGCGAGGAAGATCGCGGGCTGGGCATAGCGGGTGCTGTGGCCGGCGCGCTCGAAGGGATCAGCGCCCAGGAGCTCGCTGGAGAGCGCATACAGCTCCTCGCAGTGGCGCAGCGCGAGGGACCTGGCCTCGCCCAGCGAGCAGCCCTGCCCGGGAAACAGCGCTGCTGTGCTCGGCTGCGTGGCCACTCCCCAACCTTCGCCGCGAGCCGGTGTGCGTTACGCGGCGCCTCGCCGTCTTCCCCCCGCATGTGGGGGGAACGAGGGACGGTTGGGGGGCTAGCCGGAGAGGCCGAGCCTCTGCGCCCGCTGGACCGCCTCGGCTCGGTTCTTGGCCCCGAGCTTGCGGTACAGGCTGCTCGTGTGCTCCTTGATCGTGTGCGGCGAGAGATGCAGCGCCGCCGCTATCTCGCGGTTGGTCGACCCTTCGGCGATCAGCTCGAGGACCTCGCGCTCGCGTGGGGAGAGCGGTGTTGCGTTGCCGTCGGTCTGGGGCTGGAAGACCGTCATCCCGAGACCGACCATCCGCACCGCCCGGGAGATGTCGCCTGCGCCCCAGTCCTTCGGGATGAACCCGGAGGCACCGGCTGCGCGCGCGGCGGTCGAGGAGATCCGCCCGGCACCCGAGATCAACAGCACGTTGGTGGTCGGGGAGCGCTCGCGCAGCTGCTCACAGATCTCAGGGCCGGACTCCTCGCCGATGAAGAGGTCCACGAGCGCCACCTGGGGCTCGTAGCGCAGCGCAAGGGCATACGCTTCCGCGCCGCTGCGGGCGCTGAGGCAGCGCTCGACCCATGGCTGGTTGCCGAGCATCAGCCGGAAGCCCCAGTGCACGACGTCGTGGTCGTCGACGACGAGCACGCGCAGCCTTCGCGTGTCGGCGGCCAGCTCCGCCGGCGCGACCGCGGCCATCAGGACGGCTCCTCGCAGCGCACGACGAGCCGCACCTGCCATCTGTCCTCGCCGCGCATCCCGAACTCGAGCAGCCCGCCGGCCTGCAGCGCCTCGAGCGCGGCGAGCCGCAAGCCCATCCCTGCCTTTCGCAGCAGCGGTCCCTTGACGCCGTCATTTGTCACCTCGAGGACGAAGGTCCCCTGCTTCGTCTCCGTTTGCACCCGCACCTCGCTCGGAGATGCGTGCTTGTGCGCATTGCGGATCGCCTCGGCGAGCACGGACTGGGCTAGAGGCTCGAGCTCGGCAGGGGCGGCGATCTCTGCGCCGGCGGCCACGTCTATGCCGAGGTCCGGGTGCTGGTGGTGCAGGCGTTCGACCTCGGCGGCGAGCGTGGTGTTCGTGCGCGGGACCGAGCGACCCAGAGGTCGGGAGACCGCGGTTCGCAGGTCGGCGAGGGCCCCCTGGACCTCCTCGGCACAGCGACGCCTGGTCTGCTCGTCGAAGGGCTGTTCCCCGGAGAGCGCGAGCGACACTCCGAAGAGGCGCTGCACGACGCCCTCGTGGAGGTCGCGAGCGAGATCGATGCGCTGCTCGAGCTGAAGCGCCTTCTCGTGCTGGCGCGTGGCGACCCGGGCCATCGATGCGAGCGCGGCGGTCTTGCCGAGGATCCACAGAAGCTCGCGCTCGCGCTCGTCGGGAGCGGGAGCGTCGGCGGCGCGGTCGCCGACGATCACGCCGATCGCACGGCCGCGGGCCACCATCGGGGCGCAGACGAGGTTCGTCAGCTCGAAGCGCTCAGCCCACTCCGCCGACATCGCCTCATCGAGGTTCCCGGAGACTTCGATCACGCGATCCTCCTCCAAGGAGCGACGCGCGATCGGCGCCGACTCGACCGTCACGAAGAAGCCCTCGAACTCGCTGAGGTCGATCCCGAAGCAGCCCGCGAGCCGCACCCGCCGGCGGGCGGAGTCGTAGCGGAAGATCACGGCCCTGCGCAACGACGTCAGACGGGTCGTCGCCTCGCTCAGGAGCCCGTAGAAGTCATCTCCCCGGCCCTCCTCGTCGCTCGTCGCGAGCACCTCGGCGAGGTACTCGATGGCGCGGACCTGTTGGCCCGGCGAGCTGGGCGGGGCGTGTCGTGTGAGGGCAGCTGGCACGGTGAAACCGATTTCAGCGAACCATGATCATCCCAACCGTGGCCCTCAGGCGCCAGTCGGGTGGACGGCCAACCGCCCGGATGGGGGGCATGGCGACCCGCAGGCGTCCAATTCCGTCGCGTGTCGGCTCCCGGCCGGCGGGGTCTGGCCCCTGCGTCCGCTCCCGGCCGGCGGTGTCCGGCGCTCAGGCGCTCCCCGCGCGAACGGCGGCCTGGGCCGCCGCAACGCGGGCGACGGGCACGCGGAAGGCAGAGCAGGAGACGTAGTCGATGCCCGAGCGGTGGAAGAACTCGATGCTCGCCGGATCTCCGCCGTGCTCGCCGCAGACCCCCAGCTTCAGATCCGGCTTGGTCTTGCGCCCGAGCCATGCCCCCATGCGCACCATCTGCCCGACGCCGGGCGCGTCGAGCGTCTCGAACGGCGAACGGTCGAGGATCTTGACGTCGATGTAGCGGCCGATCACGCGGCCCTCGATGTCGTCGCGGCTGAATCCGAGCGCCGTCTGCGTGAGGTCGTTGGTCCCGAATGAGAAGAAGTCGGCGTCCATCGCGATCCGGTCAGCCTGAAAGCAGGCGCGCGGGAGCTCGATCATGGTCCCGACGAGATACCCGTCGTGCTCGTGCTCGGCGGCGACGCGGTCGATCAGCCCGCGCACCAACGCGAGCTCGCGCTCGTAGGCGACGAGCGGCACCATCACCTCGACGTTCGCGCCCGCCACGCGGCGCGCGGCGGCGAAGAGCGCGCGAACCTGCATCTCATACAGCGCGGGGAACAGGATCCCCAGCCTCACCCCGCGCGTGCCGAGCATCGGGTTCGCCTCCTGCAGCGCTTCGACGCGCGTGCGTTCGCGCGAGCCCTCGGGAAGTTGCGAGGGGTGCGGGAGGAACTCGTGAAGGGGCGGATCGAGCAGCCTCACCGTGAGCGGGCGGCCCTCGACCGCCTTCAGGATCTGCTCGAAGTCGGCTTCCTGAAGCGGGCGCAGCGCGTCGATCGCCTCGGTGCGGCTCCGGTCGTCCTCGGCGAGGATCACGGCCGCCATCAGCGGCTGGCGCTCACCGAGGAACATGTGCTCGGTGCGGCACAGGCCGATCCCCTCGGCCCCGAAGGCGATCGCCCTGCGCGCGTCCTCGGCCGTGTCGGCGTTGGCCCGAACGCCCAGGGTCCGTATCTCGTCGCACCACTCGAGGACCGTCTGGAAGTGCTCGGACATCTCCGGCTGCACGAGCGGGACATCGTCCAGCGTGACGCGCCCGTTGGTCCCGTCGATCGCAAGCTCGTCTCCCGCTCGCAGGGTGTGACCACCCAGCCGCACCTCGCCGGCGGCCTCGTCGATCTCCATCTCGCCGACCCCGGTCACGGCCGGGCGACCCATCCCCCGGGCGACGAGAGCCGCATGGCTGGCCTTGCCACCCTCGCTGGTCAGGATGCCGCGGGCAGCGTGGAAGCCGGCGACGTCGTCGGCCTCGGTGAACGAGCGCACGAGGATCACCGCGCGACCGTCATCGGCGGCGCGCACCGCCTCGCGCGCCGTGAGCACGATCTCGCCTTTCGCCGCGCCGGGCGACGCCGCCACCCCGGTCGCGATCACGCGGTAGTCCTGCCCGGGGTCGAACGTCGGGTGCAGCAGCGCGTCGAGCGCTTCACTGTCGATCGTGGCGATCGCCGCGGGACGGTCGAGCAAGCCCTCCGATACCGCGTCGACGGCAAACCGCACGGCCGCCTGCGCGGGACGCTTGGCGTTGCGCGTCTGCAGCATGTAGAGGCGCCCTTCCTCGATCGTGAACTCGGTGTCCTGCATGTCGCCGTAGTGGCGCTCGAGCGTGCGGAGGATCTCCATCAGCTGCTCGTGCAGCTGCGGCTGCCAGCTGCCGAGCTCGCGGATGTCGCGGGGAGTGCGCATCCCCGAGACGACGTCCTCGCCCTGGGCGTTGGGCAGGAAGTCTCCGGATGGCTCGGGCCCACCGGTGAGCTCGTCGCGCGAGAAGGCGACGCCACTGGCGCTCGTCTCCCCCTTGTTGCCGAAGACCATCTGCTGCACGTTCACCGCAGTGCCCCACGCGTCGGGAATGCGGTTCAGGCGCCGGTAGGCGACCGCCCGCTCGCCCTGCCAGGATCCGAAGACCGCCCGGATCGCGCCGAAGAGCTGCTCGTGCGGATCCTGGGGAAACGCGAACAGGCCCATGAAGGCCCGGCTGAGCTCCTCGAGCGCGGCCGCGTCGAGCTCGGTGTCGAGCTTCACCCCGCGAGCGCGCTTGGCGGCCGCGATCTCCTCCTCGAAGCGCGCGCCATCGATCCCCATCACGACGTTGCCGTACATCTGGATCAGGCGCCTGTACGAGTCCCATGCGAACCGCGGGTTGCCGGTCCTCCCGGCCAGTCCGTGGACGCTGCGGTCGTTGAGGCCGAGGTTCAGGACGGTGTCGAGCATCCCCGGCATGGACTCGCGGGCTCCAGAGCGGACCGAGACGAGCAGTGGGTCGGCGCTGTCGCCGAGGCGGCGCCCGGCGCGGTCCTCGAGGCGGCCGAGCGCTCCGAGCACCTGTTCCTCGAGCTCGTCGGGGAGGGTGCCGCCGCTGTCGATGTAGGCGACGCAGGCGGCCGTGGTGATCGTGAACCCGCTGGGGACCACCCCCGGCCCGAGGATCCGCGTCATCTCCGCCAGGTTGGCGCCCTTGCCTCCCAGCAGGTCGCGCATGTCCGCCGATCCGTCCGCGAAGTCGACCACCCACACGCCCGGTATCTCATCAGCAACGGCGCAGATCGGCCTCGAGCCGGTTCCCGTCGCCGGGCGCTCACGTCGTGAGCGGGCGGGAGCCGCGCTTGACAGGGGACCATACGTAAGTCTATGCTTACCGTTAGCGATGACTAACGGAGCTCAGGGACTTGCGGCGCTCGGCGACCCGACGAGGCGCGCGATCTTCGAACGTCTCGCCGATCGGCCCAGAGCCGTCGGCGAGCTCGCCGACGAGCTGCCCGTGAGCCGCCCCGCCGTCTCCCAGCATCTGAGGGTGCTCAAGGACGCGGGCCTCGTCGTCGACCAGCGCGCCGGCAACCGGCGCATCTACCAACTGGATCCAGGTGGCGTGGGCGACATGCGCGCCTACCTCGACGGGTTCTGGAACCGATCACTCGCGGCGTTCAGGTCCGCGGTGGAGAAGGGAGACGTCTGATGAGCATGCAGGCAGCGGACACGGAGGTGCGGGCCTCGGTTGAGGTGAAGGCCCCGGTCGAGCGGGCGTTTGAGGTGTTCACCCACGACATCGGAAGCTGGTGGAACGCGGACCATCACATCATCGAGGCCGAGCTGGCCGAGATGGTCTTCGAGCCGCGTGTCGGGGGGCACATCTACGACCGCGGCGTGGACGGGAGCGAGTGCCGGTGGGCTCGGGTGCTCGCCTACGAGCCCCCGCAGCGGATCGTCTTCAGCTGGGACATCGACCCGACGTGGCGGCTGGAGAGCGACCCGGAGAGAACGAGCGAAGTCGAGGTGCGCTTCACCGAACGGGGGCCGGACCGCACGCTGGTCGAGCTCGAGCACCGCAACATCGAGCGTCACGGCGATGGCTGGGAGAGCGTGCGCGACGGCGTCGGCTCACCCGGCGGTTGGGCGGGCGGGCTGCGCCTGTTCGCCGAGCGCCTGGAGCGCTGAGCGTCTCAGCGATGATTCCGGCGGCACCGTAGGGTCATACGGACATGAGCTCGATCACCTGCCAGATATCGATGTCCCTCGACGGATTCGTCGCCGGACCGAACCAGAGCCCGAAGGACCCGCTCGGAGAAGGCGGGCTGCGCCTTCACGAGTGGGCGTTCGCGACAGAGGGCTGGCGAGCGCAGCACGGACTGCAGGGAGGCGAGCGAAACGCCGACTCCGAGCTCGTCGAGAGGATGGTCGAGAACATCGGGGCGCACGTCATGGGCCGCAAGATGTTCGGCGGCGGCGCGGGACCCTGGGACGAGACCTGGACAGGCTGGTGGGGCGACGATCCGCCCTTTCACGCGCCGGTGTTCGTCCTCACCCACCACGCCCGCGAGCCCCTGTCGATGCAGGGCGACACCACGTTCACCTTCGTCACCGATGGGGTCGAGTCGGCGATCGAGCAGGCGCGAGACGCGGCCGCCGGCAAGGACGTGGCGATCGCCGGTGGGGCGAGCGCCGTTCGCCAGTGCCTGGCGGCCGGCGTGCTCGACGAGCTGCACCTGCACATCGTCCCGATCCTCCTCGGCGGAGGCGAGAGGCTGCTCGACGACGCCGGCGAACCTGTGCTGGAACCCGTCGAGGTCATAGCCTCGCCCGCCGTGACTCACGTGCGCTACCGAGTCCTCCGCTGAGTCGCGGCGCGATCCGTCGGGGAGAGGGCTTGGGTCTAGCCCCTGATGAACTCGAGCTCGACCGTGAGGGTGACCTCGTCTGCGAGCGCGCGCCCGCCGCCGGGCAGGTCCATGTTCCAGTTCAGGCCGAACTGCGTGCGGTCGACGGTCGTCTCGAGGGTGAATCCCAGCCGCGTGTTGCCGGCGAAGTCCTCGATCGGGCCTTTGACGGTTCCGGTTGCGTGCAGCGGCCTGCTGACGCCCTTCATCGTCAGCTCGCCGTCGAGCTCGACTCGCTCGCCGTCGATGTCCAGTTTGCCCGAGGAGAAGGAGATCTCGGGGTAGCGCTCGAGGTCGAAGAAGTCGGGGGCCTGGAGGTGCGCGACGAGGTTCTCCTCCTTGACGGAGATGGAGGCGACGTTCGCCGCCCCTTTGAGCTGTCCGTCGACGAGCTCGGCGTACACGTCCTCGAAGCGTCCGCGGAAGCTTCCGACGACATATTTGACCGCAAAGCTTGCGGATGAGTGCACCGGGACGAAGTTCCAGGTTCCGGCGAGACGGTCCTGTGTCAGATCGGTGGCCATGACGGCTCCTTTGGTCGTTTTGGGAGTGACCGCTTCCAGCCTCGACCGGACTGCGGTCCGTTATGCGCACGACGATATCAACAAAGCGGACCGTGGTCCGGTGGAGGCCGGGACGCCCGCGCGGACGGCCTGCCGGCCTCACCGCCTCGCGGTGGGTGCGCCATGCTGCGCGGCAGCTGGTCCGCGGGCCACTCCGACGAGCGCGCCTATCGCTGGTGAGCCGAAACGGCCGAGGACCCGCCGGCGGACCTGATCGCTGCGCCCGACCTCCCTGCGAGAAAGCGCTCTACTGCGTCCGGCGCGAGCGGTCCGGCGAAGAGAAAGCCCTGGGCGAGGTCGCACCCCTCCTGCTGCAGCCGGCGCACCTGGCCTGTCTCCTCGACTCCCTCGGCGAGCGTCTGCAGCCCGAGCGCCCTCCCGAGCTGGATGAGCGTGTGGGTCAGCGCGTGGGCCTCGCCCGAATGCGTGAGGCCGGTGATGAAGGTGCGATCGATCTTGAGCGAATCGACCGGGAACTGACGCAAGTAGGAGAGCGAGCTGTAGCCGGTGCCGAAGTCGTCGACCGCTATGCGCACGCCGAGCTCCTTCAGCTGTCCGAGCAGGTGGGCGGTCGAATCGGGCTTGCGCATCAGGGCCGTCTCGGTGATCTCGAGGGTCAGCCACGCCGCGTCGAGGCCGCTGTCGTGCAGAGCTGCTCGGACCTCCTCGACGAACTCCGCCCGCTCGAGCTGTCGAGCGGAGACGTTGACCGAGATATCCAGGCTGTATCCGCACCCGTGCCAGATGGCCGCCTGCGTGCAGGCCTGCTCGAGGACCCACCTTCCGATCGGGACGATCAGCCCGCTGTCCTCGGCGATCGGGATGAACGAATCCGGTGAGATCACGCCGCGTCGAGGGTGGCGCCACCGGAGCAGCGCCTCGACGCCGACGACCTGCTCGTCGCGGAGGTCGAGCATCGGCTGGTAGACGAGGAACAGCTGATCCGCATCGAGCGCCTCGCCGAGGTCCATCTCGAGGTGTATGCGATCTTGCGCGTCGGCCTGCATCGCCGACTCGAACAGGGCGTAGCCGTCCTTGCCCTGAGCCTTCGCCTTGTAAAGGGCCAGGTCTGCCTCTTGCAGCAGGCTCTCAGCCGAGTCGGGCCGGCCGGTGGCGATCCCGATGCTCGCGGTCACCGAGATCGACGAAGGGGCGGGCGGGGGCAGCTCGATCGGCTGGCGGAGCACGTCCAGGACCCGCTCGGCCACGAGCTCTGGGGCGACGTCGAGCCCGACCGTGTCAACGAGCATTACGAACTCGTCTCCCCCGAGGCGCCCGACGGTGTCGCTGCTGCGAAGGACGGCTCGCAGGCGCGCGCCCACCGTCCTCAGCACCTCGTCGCCGGTCTGATGGCCGAATCTGTCGTTGACGTGCTTGAAGCCGTCGATGTCCATGAACAACGCCGTGACGGGCGCGTCCAGGCGGCGGCCGCGGGCGAGGATCTGCTCGGCGCGGTCGAGCACCAGGGTTCTGTTGGGCAGGTCGGTGAGCGGATCGTGCAGCGCTCGGTGTTCCAGCTCGTCGGTCTTCTGGCCGACCAGCCCCCACGCCTGTTGGCGGGAGCGTGAAAGCGCGCGGTAGAGCAGGAAGGCGAGGATCGTCACGAGCAGACCGAGGCCCAGAACGAGAAGGCCCTGCGAGGTGGGTGAGCTCGAATGGCTTGCGGTCCCGGTCATCTGGACGAGCCAGCCTTCGGGCAGCGTCGTGCGCTGCGAGAAGCCAGGTGACCGACCGGCCGGGTTGGCGCCAGCACGGCCGATCAACTGCAACGGACCGCCGCTGTCCCTGTGGTAGAGCGCCATCGTCAACGACCGAGCGCCCACGACCGATCCGATCAGCGTGGCGCTGTCAAACGTCGTGCCGACGATGCCGGTCACAGCGGCCCGTCTCGCGGCGACCGTTGTTATTGGCGCTCCGCGCCGGTAGACGGCCGCGCCGATCGCGACCAGCGCGTGCCCGCCGCTGGCCCGGAACGGCACGACTATGAACGATCCCGTGTCGGTCGCTCTCCGGATCAGGCCGGCATATGGCGACGGAGCAGTCCCGGGAGCGCTCGGCGCGCAGTAGTCGGGCAGTCCGGGGTAGAGCACCCTCGGCCCGGCAGCGCCGACGATCGCGCGGGTGAGGCAGTAGACGGGGCGCGCACCGGGGGGAAGGACGTTGAGCTTGGTACTGACCTGTGAGCGAAACGCCGGGTCGGCCATGGCTTGGCGCCGGAACGCCGCCAGACCCGAGGCCGGAACAACCTCTATCAGCGTCGCGATGACGTCCGGCGGAGCGGCGGAGCCACGCTGCAACTCCCGATACCACTGCAGGAAGCCGCTCTGGCCTTCCTGGGCGCCCATCGCGGCCCTCGCACGCAACGTGCGCGTCAGCCCGTTGTTCGTGCTGAGCTTTGCGCTCAGAGCGCTGGTCACGTCCGCGGTGGTGGAGTCAAACGCGGCCTTGTTCGCGTCGAGGACGCTGGAGCGCCGTTCGGCGGCGAGGAAGGTGGACGCGGCCACGCCGACGAGGACGACCAGAGCGCCGATCAGTGCGGCGCGCGAGCGACTCGACAAGCGACTCATCACCGGCTCGCGCAATGCGCAGGGCGAATCGCTGGAAGGGCCGGCGAGGCAACCTCGCGGATGCGGCTGGGCTGCTGTGGGACGCCATGGGTCACGGCGTCTCCTAACTGCGATGTCTTACACCGCGATTGAAGGGGATGGCTCCCCGGTCTCTTCGACCGTGGATTAATCGGCGTCCTGGCCGCCGAGAGCTAGTCAACGGTGCGCAGCTCAACGCGTGTTGCCCGACACGCAGTGCGAAGTCGGCGGGTACCGGTTTCAACCCCCATAGATCGTCACCGGTGTCCCTGGGCCGATGCGGGCCGCGAGCCAGTCGATGCCGGCGGTGTCGAGACGAACGCAGCCATGCGAGGCGGCGGTGCCCAGGGTGCCTCCGAGGTTGTTGCGTCCATGCACGGCGATCTGGCCCGGGCCGCCTTCGAATTCCTGCAACGCGTTCGAGCGCGCGCTGAGGGCCAACGCGAACGGGCCTCCGGCCTCGCCGGGCGGCATCTGCAGGGTCTCCTCGACGAAGAACTGCCCGGTGGGAGTCGGAGTCAAGAGCTTCCCGACGACCGCTCGAAAGCTCCTCGCGATCCGGCCGCTGCGGTAGGCGCTCACCCGGCGCGCAGCGAGGTCGACGACGATATGCCAGCCCGTCACGAGCTCGCGGGTGCCCTGTTCGGCAATCCAGCCGGTCGACGAGTTCGGGCGACCGGGCAACATCACCTGCAGCCACCGGACCCCATCGGCGCCCGTCAGGCTTCCAGTCACCGGCAGCGTCGTCGCCTCGCCGGTGATCGGCCTACGGGCACTCACGAGCGCCGTCTGCGGCGACGCAGCGCGCGGTTCGTGGTGTGCGCGGTGCGCGGTAAGCAGGACGACAAGCTGCTGAGTTGCCTGAACGCGAGACGGGGATGCCGCGGCGGCCGGCGAGCCCGTACCGAGGCCGACCAGAGCTGCTGCGGCGAGCCCGGCTGCCAGGTGGCGGGCAGGCCGGCCGTGACGGCGAGCCGCCGGGAGCGAGCAATTGCGCGAACTACGCGGTGAGGTGATCATGGCGTCGGTGGCTCAGGGGCTGAGCGACTGTCGCGTCGCCCAGCCTGTCGAGCTCTCTCAGCCGGTGAACGAGCCGCGGTGGTGCGGGAGTGCCGGTCGCGCAGGCGAGCGCGGCTTGGATGCTCGTCTCGAGCTGCCGTGACGGGACGGGCGGCGATGGTGGCCGCGCTTCCCTTTGGCACTCGGTGCGATCGGCGACAGCGGCGTCGTGCCGGCTTTCCCGCCCGCGCCCACGACTCCGGCGCCCGTGGTTGTTTCGGCGAGTTTGTTCGCTTCCACTAGCGCCGCCGCTTCGGCCGGCGTGTTCGTTTCGGTCCCGCCGCCGCTACCCGTGACGCTCGAGGCGCAGTTGGAGGTGGTGATGGTGTTCGTGTCCAGGGTCACGGCAGCGGTTCGCGCCAACAGCCTTCCATGGATCGTCGCGGCTGTATTGGCCGTGATGCTCGCCTGGGCCATGATCGTGCCCACAAAGCGGGTACCCGTCCCCAGCGTCGCGGACGAGCCGACCTGCCAGAAGACGTTGCACGCCTGTGCTCCGTTGACGAGTAGGACGGTGGTGCTCGAGCCGGTGATCAGCGTGGAACCGATCTGGAAGATGAACACCGCGTTGGGGTCACCCTGGGCGTCGAGCGTCACGCTTCCCGAGGACAGAAGCAGCGAGCTGCTCGCCGTGCGAACGCCGGGCAGGAAGGTCTGACCGGCGAGGTCGGTCCCGGCCGAGCCGCTGCTCGGGCGGCCGGCGGCGTCGTTGTAGGCCGTGGTCAACGCATTCTTGGCCCCGATCGCCACGGCGTCATCGACGTGCGTCTGACCGAGCACGTGCGGAGCGCCGGTCACCGATGAACCCGGGCTCAGGCCCAGGTCGCCGAACATCGTCGTGGGACCTGTGTTGGTGACGGTTTCCCCGCCCAGGACGGAGAAGCTGGCGGCCGATCCCAAGCCCACCGATGCCGTGGCGCCCAGGGCGCTGCTGGCAAAGAGGAGGGTGGTTAGCGCCGTGAGCAGGAAAAGTCCTCCTGCAAGCGTCTTGTTGCGAGCGCTGACGAAGGGACGCCGGCTTACTGCGAGGGAGTCGCTTGGATGCGACTCGTACATCTTCGGGACGCCGGAGTACATGGCGTCTCCTCACTGCGGCGTCGAGCACCGCGATTAGAAGGGGATGGCTCCCCGGCCTCTTCGACCACTCATGTAGACGGCAGTCCGCTGCGTCAGCGTTAGCTGAGCGTGCAGGGCTGGACACGTGGGTTCGCAAGACCAGCGGCTCCCGGCGCTCCGCGAGGGTGCCTCAACGGGTGGCACGGCCTTGATTTCGTCGGGCCCCGGCGACCGGGACCATGTCTCCCCTCGGCGTTCTGAGACCCTTCTGCGTCCGGCCGGGCGGACTCGCAACGGCCCCGCCTTGCCCCCAAAAGGAGGAGCTGATGGAGTACGAGACGCTGCGCTACGAACATGCCGAGCACGTCGTGACGTTGACCTATGACCGTCCGGATCAGCACAACGCGGTCAACCGCAGGATGAACTCGGAGCTGCATCACGCGTGGCAGCGGTTTCGCGATGACGAGGACGCGTTCGTGCTCGTGATCACCGGTGCCGGCGAGACGACCTTCTGTGCCGGTTGGGATCTGCAGGATGCCGCGGACCTGAGCGAGCTGGGCGACTACGACGCCTACCGCGTGAGCCTCTACAACAGCCCCGGCGAGTGCGGCTACACCCGCAAGGCCGACATCTTCAAGCCGGTGATCGCGGCCGTCAACGGCTATGCCTTCGCGGCCGGCCTCGAGACGGCGCTCCTGGCCGACGTCCGCATCGCCTCTGAGAACGCCGAGTTCGGCGCGCTCGAGCGGCGCTGGAACATCGTCGGCGGCGACGGGCTCACCGTGCGCCTGCCGCTGGTCGTCGGCTTTGCCAAGGCGATGGAGCTCGCGATCACGGGAAGGCGCATCGACGCGCAGGAGGCGTTGCGCATAGGGCTCGTCAACGAGATAGTCCCCCGCGGCGAGGCGCTCGCGCGAGCCCAGGAGCTCGCCACCGAGATTGCGGCCCTCCCTCAGGGAGCGATTCGCAGCGACAAGGAGAGCATCATGCGGGGCGTCGGGCGGACGCTCGAGGAACGCTTGCGGATCGAGGCCGAGATGACGATCTCGATGTTCATGCGGCGCGACTCCCACACGCTCGGCGCCTCAGCCTTCAAGGCCGGAAACCTCAATCCGGATTGGCCGCACCACGGGCTTTAGCCGGTCTGGTCAGATCGCCGCGTTGGTCGTGATCAGGCGGCCAACACGCGCTCGAGCTCGTTGAGGCACCCCCGCCATCCCCGGTCCTGGCTGTCGCGGCGCTCGTCGGTGGAGATGCCGCTGTTGACCATCAGCACGGTGGTCGACCCCTCGGACCCAACGAACGAGAGTTCGATCAGCTGCCCGTTGGAGGGATCGTCCGCGAAGGTCCAGGTCATCACGAGGCGGCGCGGCCGGTCGATCTGCGTGTACTCGCCGTGCGCTTCCGCTCGCGTCCCGTCGGGCCTGCGCATCACGACCCGGACCTTTCCGCCCACCCGCAGATCGACCTCGGCCTCCGGCGTGTCCCAGTCGGGGGCGGGGTGGAACCAGCGCCGCATCACCTCGGGGCTGGTCCACGCGTCGAAGACGTCCTCGGGCGAGGCCGCGAAGGTCCGCTCGATACGCACCACATGACCGGACTGCTCTCTCACGGTCGCTCCTTCCGCTCGTCCAGGTACTCGCCGACGACATCGAAGAGGCGCTCCCAGCGCTCCCGCTGGGTTTGTATCCAATCCGACGTCTCGGCAAGCGCCTCGGGCCGCAGCGCGAGGCGGTGGGTCCTGCCGTCGATCACGCGACTCACGACGCCTGCCTCCTCCAGCATCTTCAGGTGCCGTGAGATGGTCGGCTTGGAGACGCCGAAGTCGCCGGTGATCTCTCCGACTGTCGCCCCCCCGCCGCTGAGGCGTTCGACGATCTCGCGCCGGAGTGGATGCGCGAGGGCCTTGAACGCATCGTTAGCCATTTTGCTAATTATATAGGCTACCCGTGAACCAGACAGGAGGTGGCACGCTGATGACAGAGCTCAGGATCGGCACGCAGGAGGAGTGGAAGGCGGAGCGCGACGAGTTGCTGAAGGAGGAGAAGGAGCTCACCCGCCGCGCAGACGAGCTGGCCAGCAAGAGGCGCGAGCTCCCGTGGGTCCCGGTCGAGGAGGACTACCGGTTCGAGACCGAGGAGGGGACGAAGACGCTCGCCGATCTCTTCGACGGCAGCTCCCAACTGCTCGTCTACCACTTCATGTTCGGGCCGCCGTATGAGGCAGGCTGCCCGGTCTGCTCCTCGATCGCTGACACGCTCGACCCCCAGGTCGCGCACCTGAAGGCCCGGGACACGACTCTGCTGCTCGCCTCGCGCGCGCCGCTGGGGAAGCTCCTGGCCTTCAGGAAGCGGATGGGCTGGGGCATCGACTGGGTCTCGAGCGGCGGCAGCGACTTCAACCGCGACCTCGGCTTCCTCCACACACCGGAGGAGCTGAAGCCCTTCCTCGAGGGCGCGATCCCGCCCACCGTCGAGCAGAACGCGCTCATGTGCGGGACCGACGTGGTGGGCTATGTCTCCGAGGGACCGGGCCTGAGCGTGTACGCGCTGTCGGACGGGACCGTCTACCGGACGTATGTGACGACGGCACGCGGCCTCGAGCCGGCGATGGCCTACTACGGCCTCCTGGACCGGACGCCGAAGGGTCGCGACGAGAGCGCCCCGGAGCCGTCGTGGGTGCGCCGCCACGACGAGTACGGGCAGACCCCCCAGAGTGCGGACGGCGCATGACGGCGCTTGAGGCCGTGCGACGGCGTCCCGCTATGGCAGCGGCGCTACTGGGCGCCGCCGCGCTGGCGTGGTGGTGGACGGTCGAGCGGATGGCCGCGATGGACGCTGCGCCGGGAGCGGATCTCGGCACGCTCGGCTGGTTCACGGCCTCCTGGGCGGTGATGATGGCGGCGATGATGCTGCCCTCGCTCGCTCCCAGGCTCGCCACGTTCGCGACGGTCACGCGCGGGCGCGGGCCCGGCCGAGTGCTGCTGTTCTCCTGCGGCTACCTGCTCGCGTGGGCAGCCGCGGGGCTCGTCGCGTACGGGCTCTTCGAGCTGGGCAAGGGCCTCGTTGGCAGTGACCTGCCCTGGGCCGGCGGTGGGCGGTGGGTGTCGGGGTGCGTGCTCGCGCTCGCCGCCGCCTACCAGTTCACCCCGGTCAAACACGCCTGCCTGACCAGGTGCCGGGGGCCGCTCAGCGATATGCGGGGTGTCTCGCGCCAAGGCTCGTCAGCCGCGCTCGCGATGGGCTTGCGCAACGGCGCCTGGTGCATCGGCTGCTCATGGGCTCTCATGGCTGCGCTGTTCGCGCTCGGCGTGATGAGCCTGACCTGGATGGCTCTGGTCGCGGGCCTCGTCGCGTTCGAGAAGACCGGCCCCTCGGCCTTCGCCGCAAAGCTGACGACGGCCACGGTACTGGCCGTTCTCGCCGTGGCGATCCTCGCGGCACCGCAGCTGGTCCCCGGGCTCGTTCTCCCGGGCTCGGGAGGGATGCACGCGATGAAGGCGATGGGCTAGCGCGTACGTCCGCGGAACGAAAGGACGTTCGAGACGGTCACGGTGCCGCAGTGGCTGCGTCGGGAGCCGGAACCGAGTCCCGGGGACACCGTTGGCTCGCCCCGGTAGCGCCCGGCGCGACACCGAACGTGCGGGGCACTCAAGGGCGAGAG
Source organism: Solirubrobacteraceae bacterium (assembly GCA_035948815.1). GTDB lineage: Bacteria > Actinomycetota > Thermoleophilia > Solirubrobacterales > Solirubrobacteraceae > Palsa-744. Next base: position 34,411 of record DASZIU010000171.1, read on the forward strand.
CCCGGCCGGCGCTGGCCTCAAACTGCTTCGTCGCTAGGTTAGTTGATCACCCACCAGCGCCTGCGTTGATTCTGGAACGTGATGCAGACACGGACTTCCAGTCCAGTGTCGATCACTTCCAATTTTGCCCCTTTGGGGAGTTTGATTTCGGGAGGTTCGGGTGCTTCTTCCTTCGGGGGTTTGCCTTCTTCTTTGTTGAAATAGTATTTGGTGAGCCGTTTTGCGGGCGCGCTGACCGCCTGCTTTTCGGTGTGTTTGCCGGCCTTGACGTTCTTCGCGAGAAACTGACCGGTGACGTCGAATTTGCCGACACCCGGACACGCTCCCGAGAGTTCGAACGTCAGGAGCGGGGAGCCTTTCCCGGCCTTTGCGTTCGTTAGCATGCCGGTTTCTTCGGGGTTCTTTTTTTCCGCGCCCTTCTTGGTGATGAAGACGAGCGCCGAGACGAGCGGGGCTGAGGTGATCTTTGCTTTACCCGCCGCTTCTTTGTTGATTTCGCAGCCCGGCATGTGTTCGACGCTGCATCCTTCGTATTTCCTGGATTCTTCCACTATGCCGGGTTCACCGCCGAACGCTTTTGCGCCTTTGGCGAGCGTGACTTTCTTGCACGCCACGGTCGCGCTGAAAGCGCCGCCCAGATGGAACTTCTGGCTGCTCTTTTCGACCTCTTCGAGATCCATGGTTTCGGCGGGGGTTTTCAGTTCCACCGCTTCCCAGCTTCCCGGTCCTGGCGCGGTGCAGGCGACGTCCGTGAAGAGGCCGGCCCCCGGGGGAGTTTCCTTGCACTCCCCGAACGTCGGATTCATCGTCGCCGACGCCGTCGCGGCGCCGATCGTCGCAAACGCGAACGCGACGACGACTGACAGGCGAAGGCCCGCAGTAACAGCATGTCTCATACGTCCACCCCCTTCATTCCCCGGTGGTGCTCGGGTCCAGTCCAAGCCCTGATCGAGACCATGAGCCACGACAGCTCTGAGGAGTCCGGGCGCCGCGGCCCAGCATCTTCCACGATAGCGACGAATGCTCGCAGACGCCTCGCCGTTGGCTGTTGAAATTCCGTTGCAGAGAACCGCGGCTCCGGCGTCAACTGTTCGGGTTTCGATTGTCGCATCGGCGGCGGGTGCAGACACCGAACCGCGTCCGTGCCAGCGCGCCCAGACACGTGCGGCAAGCCGCGCTCCCCGACCCTACTCGCCGACATCTGCAATACTTAAGTAGATGCTTCAGTATTCCGCCACGCAGCGCACAGCGGGCGAGCCGCCGATCAACGTGGTCTTCCACGCGCTCTCCGACGCGAACCGGCGTGCGATGATCGACCGCCTGCTCGACGGGCCGGCGTCGGTGAGCGAGCTCGCGGCGCCGCTCGCGATATCTCTACCGGCGGTCGTGCAGCACCTGCACGTGCTCGAAGCGGGTGGCGTCGTGCGCTCGCACAAGGTAGGGCGCGTGCGCACGTGCGAGATCGAGCCGCTCGCGCTGAGTACGGCCGAGCGCTGGATCAGCGAACGGCGTGCAACGTGGGAGGCGCGGCTCGATCGGCTCGGCGGGTTTCTCGCCAAAGACTCCGATGAGTCGGGAACGTCCACGCAGTCAAAGAAGACGAGATCGAAAAGGAGATCACGATGAGCAGCAGGTCGGCGACACACTCGACGTTCACGATCGAGCGCAACTACCCCGCATCCCCCGCGCGCGTGTTCGCGGCGTGGGCGGATCTGAATGCGAAGGGTCAGTGGTTCGGCCCGGGCGGCGAGCAAGAGCACGAGCTCGACTTCCGCGAGGGGGGCCGCGAGCACTTCCAGGCGGCCGTCGAGGGCGCGGTCTACTCCTATGACGCGCTGTACGAAGATGTCGTCCGGGACGAGCGGATCGTCTACACGTACAACATGCACCGCGACGGCGTGCGGATTTCGGTTTCGCTGACGACCGTCGAGCTGGTCTCAGACGGCGACGGAACGCACCTGCGCTACACGGAGCAGGGCGTGTACCTCGACGGCGAGGACACGCCGGAGCTGCGGGAGCACGGGACGAAGGAGCTACTCGACAAGCTCGGCCAGGCGCTCGCGCAGGGGGCTGCGACGGTATGAGCGCCGGCGCTGGCACGACCGACACGACGCCGACGACGCCGCGCGCGGTCGAGCGGGGCGCCATGGACGAGGGGACCGACCGCTCGCGCTGGCTGGCGCTCTACGTGCTGTGCTTGGGGATGCTCATGATCGTCCTCGACGTGACGATCGTGAACGTCGCGTTGCCGTCGATCCAGGAAGACCTGAGCTTCTCGACGTCGAGCCTCGCGTGGGTCGTCAACGCGTACCTGATCGCGTTCGGAGGACTGCTGCTGCTGGCCGGACGCCTGGGCGATCTGATCGGCCGCCGGCGCATCTTTCTCGCGGGTATCGCGGTCTTCACGAGCGCGTCGCTTCTCTGCGGCATGGCTCAGACCGCGTGGTGGCTCGTGGCAGCGCGCTTCGCCCAGGGTGTGGGCGGCGCGATGACCTCGGCGGTGATCCTCGGGATGATCGTGACGATGTTCCCCGATGCTCGCGAGCAGGCGAAGGCGATCGGCGTGTTCGCGTTCGTTGCCTCGGCGGGCGGTTCGGTGGGCCTGCTCGCGGGCGGCGTGCTGACGCAGTCGATCAACTGGCACTGGATCTTCTTCGTGAACCTGCCGATCGGCATCGCGACGGCGCTCGCTGCGCGGCGGCTGGTCGCCGACGAGCCGGGCATCGGCCTGCGCGAGGGCGCGGACGTCCCGGGCGCTGTGCTGATCACGAGCGCGCTGATGCTCGGCGTCTACACGATCGTCGGCCCAGCGGCGAAACAGGGCTGGGGCTCGGCGAGCACGCTGCTGTTCGGGGCGGGCTCGATCGCGCTGCTCGTCGCGTTCCTCGTGCGCGAGACGCGCGCCGCGAGCCCGCTGATGCCACTTCGGATCTTCCGCTCGCGTCCTGTCGCGGCGGCGAACGCGATCCAGATCCTGTCGGTCGCCGGGATGTTCGGGATGTTCTTCCTCGGCGCGTTGTACCTGCGGCGCGTGCTCGGCTACGACGCGCTTGAGATCGGCCTCGCGTTCCTGCCCGTGACGATC